>WQRS01000159.1 GCA_009786615.1 Treponema sp.
TACGCCGTTTTCCCAACGCCCGTATCCCAAAAAAGCTCCCGCACCTCCTTAAGCCGCACCGGAGCCGAATTGATAAAATACTCACTTTCCCCTGAACGGTANAGGCGGCGCTTAATCTCGATTTCAGACACATCNAGCGGCAAAAGCCCTGAATCGTTTCCCAGCGTGAGAATCACCTCGGCNACATTCAGTTGCTTGCGGTTTTCCGTGCCGTTAAAGATAACATCTTCCATTTTTTCAGCACGCAGNGATTTGGACGCCTGTTCGCCCAGCGCCCACTTAACCGCATCTACCACGTTTGACTTTCCGCAGCCGTTTGGACCAAGCAGAGCTGTAATGCCGTCTGCAAATTCCACCCGTGTTTTATCCGCGAAAGATTTGAATCCAAGTATGTCAAGGCTCTTTAGAAACAAGGTTCACTCCGTAAAAGGACAGCATATCATTTTGTTTTACTTGCATTCAAGGGAGACGATGCTGTTTTCACGTTCGCCGTGTTTTAAGGAATCGGTGATTCCTAAGGAATCACTGAACAAAGAGCAAAACCAATCAGTGATTCCCTTAATCCTTGCTTTCAGTGCCTGTTCCCCGAATTTTCCTGCAAAATTCCGCGGCAACTTCCGCGGCCTGAATCGGCCCTTGGGCGTACAAGTCCGCGTCTATGCTTTTGCAAAAACCTTCAGTGACAGGTCCTCCTGAAAGCAATATTTTTGTTCTTCTGTGAATGCCTGACTGGTACGCTGTTTGNACCAGCGCTTTCATCTGCGGCATAAAAATCGTTAAAGATGAATTACAGGCGATAATGTCCGCCCGTTCATCCAAAGCGGTCTCGACAAANTTGGCGTTGGAAACGCTTGCCCCAAGATCGATTACTTTCAGTTTCAGGCTTTTCATTAAAAAAACGCTTATNTCTTTTTCAGTTTCCCTAATGTCGCCTTCAAGNGTCCCTGTAATCACCGAGCCTAAATACGCTGTGCGNGGCTTTTCCAGCTCGTTGCTGAGCACTCTGAAACCTGCTCTCATCGCGCATTCGGCAANCAGAACCTCTGAATCGATAATTTCACTTCGGGTAAAGCGCTTATTCGTTTTCATCATGCCGCTTGCCAATCCGTCTTTTATGATTTCGCCCTGAGAATAATTTTCACTCAATGCCTGAGTTACCAAATCCGCTGTTTGCGTAGCGTTACCTTTTTCCACGCTTTCAGAAATTAATTGTAAAAGTGTCATCTGCTTATCTCAAACCGTATGTCAGGAATTCGAGCGGAAAGCTTGCCTTCCTGAGCGCGGTATTTCCCCGGGTTAATTCCGGTGTATTCCTTAAATATTTTTGAGAACCAGCTTTGATCCTCAAAACCGCATGCGCAAGCTATTTTGCTTAACGTAAGACTTGAATCGGTAAGCATGAAACTTGCCTTTTCCACCCGCAAACGATTAAGGTAGCTCGAAAGATTTTCGCCCATTTCTTCCTTAAAGATTGTGCTGAAATACGGAGGGGAAAACCCTGAAACTGTCGCGATTTCTTCCAGGCTGATTTTGCGGGTGAAATTTTCCAGTATATAACGCTCGGCTTTTTTTAGCGCCGAAGAATGTTGTATTCCCTGAAACGTAAAAACTTGCGTAACCACATCATCCAAAATCTGATACATCGCGTCAGTGAGCTCCTCAATGGTGGAGGCTTCCTGAATTAAGCCGATGTATTGGCTGTGCGTCTGGAGCGCGGTCGCTGCAGAAAGTCTTAGCGAAGTATCCGCGCGGCAAATGAGAATTGCAAGTTCCATCGCGCGATATTGAATTGCCTTAAACTGATCCGGGTTGGCGAAAAAAACCGCCGCTAAAATCTCGTTGAGTATATTTTGAGCGTTTTCTGAATCCGCGCGAGCCAGTGTTTCAAGCAGCAACTGTTCCTTTTCAAACGGGTATTCATAGCGCGCGCTTTCATAGGGGAAGCTGTTTTTCAAGTCTTCGATTTTCCCTGACAAGTCAGCCTGCTGTTCGGCGCGCCGGCGCATTGCCGTGTGGCAGCCTTCGCTTCCTGTTGAAAGCGACTTGGCGCACAAAAGCATAAGCTCTGCAAGCGACTTAATTCGAGGCGGTTCTGCAATCGGGAAATTCTCAAGCAATTGCTTCAATTCGCCAATGTTTGTCTGCTCACCGTATGCGTGCCGCATACGCTGTAGTGTTTCCGCCTGATCAATGCCCAAAAATCCGCCGCCGGTTAACGCGCCGGCAAACTGCTCGTTAATGTAAATCGGGCTTGTCCAAAACATAAAGCCAAGCTTGCACGCGTAAATGTAAGAGCCGCCGAAGCGGTAAGATTCTTTTATCGCGTTTACGTGCGTTTCCTTACACGGATTCACAGCAAAGCCCAGGTAATTTTTCAGCGTATTTTCTTTTTCGTGCATAACGCACAATTGGCAAGCGTTTCCGCTGCATGGCATTTCGCCGTCCATTTCCGCGATGGTCATGTAATTATGATCGTGAATGGAAACATGAGCTCCNGTTGCATGGGAATACAGCGCCATCAAATCGCACGCNTTGTTCAAAATCTGCGACGCTTTTTCATAGTTTGCGGCACTTATTGCCTGATATCTTTTTTTCATGATCGCCCCACAATTCCTCCGCCTGCTTCGCGGAATTTTCCAGGACTTAAACCTGTGAAACTTTTGAATATTTTTGAGAACCAGCTTTGGTCTTCAAAACCGCAGAGCTTTGCGATTTCGCTCAAAGGTTTTTCTGTTTCTGTAAGCAATGTAATTGTTCTTTCAACCCGAAGGCGGTTTAAGTAGCTNGAAAGATTTTCGCCCATTTCTTCTTTGAAGATTGTGCTGAAATAGGGCGCGGAAAGTCCTGAGGCTTTGGCGATTTCTTCAAGGTTTAATTTGCGCGTGTAGTTCTCCCATATAAAGCGTTCAGCCCGCCTGAGCGCTGAGGCATGGCGCAGTCCTTGAAAGGAAAAAATCTTTGACGCAAGGCGTTCGGCGCTGCCAAGCAAGTTTTCTGTCAGCTCTTCAACCGTTTTTGATTCGAGTATCCTTGCAAGAAAGCGGTTGTTGTTTTCAGGAATTGAGTCACCAGAAGTTACCTGTGGCAAAGATGAGCGGGCAAGCGGTCTGCCTCCTGCGCGCGCTTGAATGTTTGAGTTTCCCGATCTGGAAAGCAATACCAGAAGCTCCAGAGCCCTGAAACGGAGGTTATCCATGTTTTCCGCGACCTGAAAACTTCCGGCTTCTTTAATGCTTCCTTCCGCCTCCATCGCGTATGCTAAAAGTTCTTTTAAAATTTTGTTGCCCGCTTCATTATCGCCGCGTTTGAAGGCGGCAATAAGCATGCGCTCTTTTTCCAAAAGTCCCCTTTGAACTACCGGTCTCCGCTGACGGCTGCTGTTCTGCGCACTCTTCGTATCAGTTTCCGGGGCTTTGACCCCTATTGCATGCGCCCTCGCTTTAACAGGTTTCTCCCGCAAAATAGNGTGCGGCTTTGAGTTAGCCTTCTGCCATATTCGCCGCCTTATTAGGTGCGAAGGCTCTTCTTTTCTGTCAGAAACTTCTTCGGCGCAAAGCCCCAGAAGTTCCGCCATGCTTTTTATTTGTTTAAGTGTTTTTTCAGGCGCATCCTTAAGCATGACAGAAAATTCCCCAACAGCATCCGTATCCTTGCAGAGGGTGCGAAAGCGTTTGAGAACGGTATTGCGCCCGTCAAGAATTACGCGTCCTGCGGTAAGCGCGCCGGCATAACGCCCGTTTCGGGAAAGCGGACTTGTCCAGAAAATAAAACCGGCAGGGCAGTCATACACATAAATTGCATCGGCTTGGTGAGATTTTAAAAGCGCTGCAAGATGCGCCTTTCTGCAAAGAATACCGCTCCCTTCAGGACTTGAGCTTTGGGTGTGCTCTATGCAAAACTCGCAAAATCGCACCTGCTTATCACCTGAAAGAGGTGAACCTGACTTTCCGGATGTGAAAAACGCGTTATCTTTTTGTTCTGTATCTTCACCATGATTCTCGGTAGTTTTTACCACGTTGCCTAAACTGTCAACAACAACCGCTGAACATCTTAAGGCAGCGCTGTAAAAATCCAATATTTGTCTGGCCTTGGCAAGTGAGGGCAAAATCTCCCGCCGGTTGATTATGTTTTCCTCCTCGCTTTCCACCTGCCGATAGAGGGGGACAAAGCTTTCGTTAGGAATGTCACACGGAGATAAATAATTTGTAAAGGCTTTTGCTTTCATGTTGACTCCATCTTCTTAATAGTAATTTATAAAATTACGGGGAACGAACTACACCCAAAAGGATATTTTTTTATAGAATTCTTCGAACCTTGAGTGTCAACATACAGAAGATGCTGCAATTGTTGTTTTTTAAGAACTGTACGACGATTATACAATTTATTTTCAGGTTTGTCAAGAAAAAAGC
>WQRS01000160.1 GCA_009786615.1 Treponema sp.
GTTATCAGCAAGGGACCGCTCATTGGCTCAAACGATATTTTTCTTAAGCCGTTTTCTGTCGAAGGGATACCGGACGATGGCGATAGAAACTTGAAGCGGGCAGAAAATTTGTTCAGGGCGCGCTACATAAAAAAAGTGCTTGCGGAAAACAGCTGGAACCAAACGGAAACCGCAAAAGCCCTTGCGATACAGCGGACATACCTTTCCAGGCTCGTCAAAGAGCTGGAAATCAACAATACCAAGGAGTAAGAGAAGTGTCAGATACCAAAACACCACAGCCGATTAAACCGGCAATGAAAAACGCCAGGGATAACGAATCAACCGCCGCAGAAAGGCTTATTGAGTTTTTACGGAACAACCGCAGACTTCTTTTGGCAGCCTTGGTTCTCATAACCGTAGGACTTTTCGGNTCTGTCATCGGTCTTGTTGTACGGGAGAGGGTCACCGCCAATGCTTTTTTAAGCGTTGATGAGTTTGAGCAGCGTTATGACNAATTGTTTCCGTACATTGGCAGCGAAGAGGAAGAAGCCCTTTTGCGGCAGGGTGAAATTATTGCCTTGCTTGATGAGCTTGGCGTTTTTGCCTCCCGAAATCGGGGTTTTGTTGCCGCAAGCGCCTACCGGATAAAGGCAGAGATTTTTGAACGCCAGGAGCACTGGGCGCTTGCACAGACATCGTGGACTGCCGCAGCCGCGGCCGCACCGCGCAGTTACTTTGCGCCCATAGCGTTGTTTAATGCCGCGGCGGCAGCAGAAGAAGATGGCAATACAGAAGCCGCATTAGGTTTGTACACGCAAGCCCTTGCGAGTACAGACGCGCTTTTTATCGCCGTTAGGGCGCAGTTTGCAATAGGCAGGCTAAACGAGGAACTCGGCAATACTGAAGCCGCCCTTGATGCATACAGGGCAGTTTTGAGCAGATGGCCGCACGATCCGCTTTTTGCAAGTTTAGCCCAAAGCCGCCTGATTGCTCTTTCAAATTAGTTNAGGTGTTGTGTTTGTTTAGGAAACCTAAAGAAGGAATNGATATGAAAAATTATATTAATTCTTTGCGGTTAAGGTCTTTATTTCTCTTGCCCGTTGCGGCTTTGCTCTTGACAGCCTGCGGGCTTTTGGAAGGCGAGCCGTTTATTGAGGCTATACACTCCGACAGGATAGAGAGGAGTTTTAACGATCGCGCTACTTTGGATGTTACCGGTTACACTCCTCATCCAACGGCATTTTCGCATTTCGCGATATTTTACCGTATATATATAAGTGATACTCCCGTACCCTCAACGACAACCGACACTTTCCCCCAAATAAATCCGACTTTGAATGCCGATTTTAACGCTATTGCCACTTACATAGACAGCGAGACCTTTGTTGGCGTAAATATGCATACCCTTTTTACCGGCAGGGGTTTTCGCTACCTGGCGCTTGCGCGGCTGGATCCCGCTATGCCCCCGCCTCATTTAGTCCCTGTTGACACAAATTCTGTCCTTGCAAGTATGGTTAGCGAAGTTGTGGAATTTAGCTTTGAAGGCGGCTGGCAGACCCACCCGGTTATGCGTTTTGTAAACCGCCCGATTGGTGATCCTGATAGGGAGTTTGTCCTTTGGCGCGCAACAAGCCATGACGGGATTGCTTTCGATCCGCAGCCGAATAGGCTTTTTTTTAACACTGCTGAACTGCGGAACGCCGCTTACATAAACCCAAACATGAACGCGGACGTGGCTGACAGAACCGGTATCCCAGCCGCTTCACGCCTTCATACATTTGCCGCTTTATTTATTGTGGGAGTCGGCATGGATCACGCTACATTTTCAACGGTCTACAGCACCCCGTCATTAATTCACGTTTTTTTGCTGCCTAATACTTGGTAGTGTTTAATACCTTAAGCGTTTGAGTCAAAAACGGTATCGCCGGTTGAGGTTTTGCTCACATCAACGCCGCGGCGGTATTTTGCCAAAGCGTCTTTCTCGCGGCGCAGTTCGGTAAAAGCAAAAACCTCATTTCGCCCCTCGTCAATGGAAACTTGAGGAGTTGAATACGCGCCAATTTCTTTGAGAGCTGAGTTTTTAGCCGCGGCAACATCGCCGGGGCGGCTCTGGTCTTCGCGCGGATCAAAGGCAGCAGGTTTGAAGTTATCAGGGGATGCCCAAACGCGGCCGAAAAAAAGACCGCGGAAGTTATCCGTGCGGATTTTTTCGTTTTCTTTTTTCAAAAAATACCACCTGAGTGCCGGAATAAGCCAAAAGAAAGCGGAAAACAAAAGGGGGACAAGCCCAAGTCCAATGGAAATTATCGGGAGTGGGTTAATTTCCGCTATCAACAGGAAAGAATACACCATGCCGTAAATACCGGGCACTTCTGCAGGAATTTGAAGCCCTCCGTCAACGACAACGGGAAGGAAATGCCCGACTGTAGCGGCACTGTGCAAGAAATAGCCGCCGAAAAGCAGGTTTACACCGTTGATAACACTAAACCAGAAGTTCATTTTTTGGGGGTTCGCCGAAAACGAGCGCGGTTTTTTGTAGAGCGTTGAAATACCGGCAGAACTTTGCTGGGCATCCTTTGCCGATGAATAAAGAATCTCTTCAAAGCGATAAACGATTGTCCCTTCCTCGGTCACTTCAGGTGTGCCGCCAAACTCCGCGCACAGACGCATAATGTAGGATTCTGCCATTTGCGGGTTCTGCCCTGTGAGGATCATAAGCTCAGGAAGTGATACTACTCCCCGCTGTCTTCGCAAATAGGCGATAAATTCCTTTTTTTCGATTGTTTCACGGTCGCTGTTCGGGTCACCATCGCCAAAAATAAACGAAAAAATAGCTTTGTGCATTGGGCGGCGGTTTTTTTTCGGCGGAGGGGCGCTTCCCCAGCGTCCGCCTCCTCCCCATGCCCCGCGCCCTGAGGCGGCGTTAAAGAGTTCAGAGTAAAACCACATGCGTATTATTAAGTGGAAAATACCGAAGGAAAGACCTGCCCCGCTGCCGCCGCCTTGACGGTTGTTTTTCGCCGCGATGGAAAGCACCAGCGCCGCTAAAGCGATGGCTATAAAAAGCAGAAAGTAACCGACGAGCATGACCATAATCCACGCCTTAAAGAGAAACGTGAGCACGGCGGCACCATGACGCTTGAAGGCGGAAAAACCCCGCTTGCAAGCGGGAATAAGTCCCCTGTAACGGCTGGAAAAACCGTGCGGGAAAGAGTACAAAATCTCCCCCGAACCGGTTACTTCCAGCCGTCCTGAGTATTCATCAGCGGCAGCCGGAACGAGCGCCTTCACTTCGTGTAAGCCAAGTCCGGTACCGGCTGCAACATCGGAAAGTGTTATGCCTTTTTTGTGTTTTTTAAAAACGGCAACTACCCTTTGATAGGCTTTTGTGTCAGGTGTCCGCTGTTGCATTTTCTTCTGATGCTCCTTAATATGTCATGTTGTGGCAGAAATAGGTTCTCTCTTGTAATCTTTGAGTATGGAACTTAGTGTGATGCCGTGAAAATACCCGTTTACCATGTCTGTGGCTCCCACCCAGATGTGGTGCGACATACAATCCCCTACGCGGGTACACTTTTTCTGGCTTTTGTTGCAAAGACTTAACTCCAAATTTTCCCCGGCGGCATCAACGAGTTCTTTAACAGTGATGTCTTCAAGCGGCTTGGCAAAGGAAAATCCTCCGCCAGGACCGCGCGTGGATGCAACAATGCCGGCTTTCCTGAGTCTGAAGAAAATCTGCTCAAGAAACACCGAAGAGATGTCCTCTTTTTCCGCCAAAGTGCTTATGGAAACCGGCGCGCCGTCTTCCCCGATTGATGCCAGCGCAAGGCAGGCCCTCAACGCATAACGTCCTTTAGTACTAACCCTCATAATAAACCCTCTTTTTTAGATGTAATGTAAAAAGCTATGACATAGCCTATGCTGATTTATATGATAATATATTTCCCTTTAAAATTAAAGGGGGGAGTATACATATATCATCAAAATTTAAAATAAAAATATATATTCCTTGCACAAATTTTTGTGATATACTATGCTTGAGTTATATCAAACTTTCCGGAGGATTTTGTGAAGAAAAAACTGGTGATTGTTGTGGCTTTGGCTACGGTTTTGTCTACGGGTACTGTATTTGCCGGCAATTTCGGTATTGGGGTGCATGGCGGTTTTGGCATTGGCGGCATTGGCGGAGGGGCAGGACTCAACNTNGGTTTCGGGGACGCCGTTTTTGTGTACGTTGACGCTTTGGGTCTAGGTTCCGCAACCTATATATCAGGCGCTGTCGATTTTGTATCCATTCTCCGCACCGAGTTTCTTGATACGTTGACTTTTTATATACGTGCCGGGGTGGGAGCCGCCTTTTGGGGTTTCGATGATACATTTGGTCTTGCTGCCGCCGCACGCCTCCCTATTGGT
>WQRS01000161.1 GCA_009786615.1 Treponema sp.
ATCACCCCTTGCCCCATCTCAAGCGCGGGAAGCGCTCTGCGTTTGCGCTCCCCGGACGCCCTCACTTTACACCCTGTACTCACCAAGGCTTATGCCGCCTTCAACTCCTTCAAACCTGAAAACGCCTGTTTGTCTAAGCCTTGCTTCAGGGCGGCATAGTGCAAGAATTCCTTGAATTAGCCCAACCATTCCTGGAATAGCTGTCCAACTGAACAAGATTTTGAGAATCCCCATCCCGATATTTCCGGCAATGAAACTATTCACTCCCAAACTGCCCAAAAGAATCCCGCAAATGCCATAAGGCAATTTGTCAAAAACTTTATACTCTCTATCCGCCATTTTCGCCTCCTAGTTTTCATATAGCCTATAAAACAAGTCTTTTTTTGTCAACAAACCAAAACCAGCTCATAAAACGCAGCCTCAAAAGCCTTGATTGAGTTTCGCAAAAATGCTAATCTGTGCGCACGATAAATTGCCTGTCAGCAACGACTTTCAGGCGGCGGTAACCTAGCGCAGAGCGGAAACCCTTGCCGTTCTCACCCGCCTTAACAAAACAAGGATGGATTCCATGCAAACATTCTCACGTTATCGCTTTCTCGATGTCATTGTGGTTTTTCTGGTCGCTATTCTNATCACCAGCAACATCGCTTCTTCGGCAAAAATTGTCGATTTGGGCATNACNCTTTTCGGTTTTGGCGGAATTCCGCCTGTGCGGCTGGCTTTTGACGGNGGAACGCTCCTGTTCCCATTTGCCTATATTTTGGGGGATGTGCTTACCGAAGTTTACGGCTTTAAGCAAACCCGCCGNGCCATTTGGCTNGGTTTTGCGGCATTGGCTTTTACCGCANTGCTTTTTTTCGTCCTAAAGCACCTTCCCGGCGAAGCNCACTGGGAAGAACGTGCCGGAAGNGCCGCATACAACGCGATTCTTGGCGGAATAAGCTCAGGCGGCATTGTACTTGCAAGCCTTTCAGGATTTCTGGCGGGGAAATTTTCAAACGCAATAATTCTTTCGCGTATGAAAGTTATTATGAAAGGACGCGCATTTTGGGCGAGGGCAATTGCCTCAAGCGTAGTGGGGGAATTTCTTGACACGTTTGTTTTTGTGTTCGTTGCAACTTTGACAGGAGTGTTCATGTGGGAACTTTTTGCCGCTTTGGTTATCACAAATTACCTTTTTAAGCTTTCAATCGAAGTGCTCGCGGTTCCTTTCACGTCGATTGCCGTGCGCAAGCTGAAAAAAGCTGAAGGAATTGATACGTTTGATGAGGATGTCAGGTTTAATCCCTTCTCACGTTAGCTTAAAAAGGCTCTAATTGACACATTTAAGTTTGAAGGGTAGACTAAAACANGTGAATACAACGAAGAATGTGCTTATTATAACAGATGGAGCCAAAGAAACAGCAAAAATAGCCTCTGCCATTGCAGCAGCATTAGGTGATCTCAAGGTGGAGGTAAAAGCGGCAGGCGATTTTATGGGAAACGACATACTTCCTGCGGATGTGTTTTTTCTCGGCTGCGAAAACCCCGAACCTGAGACGTTTGCGTATTTGGCGGACGTGCTTCGTCACATTAACCTCGCAGGCCGGCTGTGCGGGATTTTTTCCCCGAAGTCCGAAAAGGCCGTTCAATATCTTTCCGCACTTGTTCGTGATTGCGAGGTCGCTTTGCACCCCGAACCGCTTTTTGCCAGTTCCGTGGATTCTGTGAAAACATGGGCGCAAAATATTGTTTCAGGTTCGTTTTGCACACGCAATGATTCAAAATAGAGGTGACAAAAATGCCGGAGAAATTTGATCTGGACAATTGCATCAGAAAGGTTCCTGATTTTCCCAAAAAAGGAATCCTTTTTTATGACATCACAAGTATTCTTATGAATCCGGAAGCGTTTCGTTATTGCATTAGATGCGTGATGGATCTTTACAGAGACAAGGACATAGACGCCGTTGCCGCCATTGAAGCCAGGGGTTTTCTTTTTGCGGCACCTTTTGCCATCCAAATGGGAATTCCCCTGATACCAATCCGTAAAAAAGGCAAGCTCCCTGGTGAAACGCTGTCCAAAACCTACGATCTTGAATATGGCAAGGCTGAAATCGAAGTTCAAAAAGAAGATGTTCCCGTTGGTAAAAAAGTTTTGCTTATGGACGACTTAATCGCCACCGGCGGCACGCTGAATGCGGCGCGCGCCCTTCTTAATGCCGGAGGCGCGGAAGTTCCGGGTATTTTCAGCATAGTCGGGCTTCCAAAACTGGATTACGAAAAAGTCCTTGCCCCAACACCGATAAACACCCTAATTAATTATTACACGGATTAAAAATCGGATTTAAGTATTTTTTCAGATCTATCTTTTTCGCAATCTTCCTTATTACAAACCGGTAAACAAGGGAAGATATGGCGATGGAAAACACAAAATTAAAAGGAACCATCCACGCGGAAACGGTTGGCGGGAAAAACCCGAACAGAAATCTGCTGTAGACAAAAAGAACAACGGCAAAACAGAGCGCGGTAACAAGGATATTAAACACCGTTCCTGCCAAAATGAAAAGAACGGTGCTGGTTTTCTTATTCATCAAGTGAGTTAGCGTTTGCAGCCGGATCAACGGCGGCTTCCTCCAAAACCTGTTTTTGCGGTTTGAGCATTGTTACTAAAAGGATGAGGCACGAAACCACCACAGCCGAATCGGCGACATTAAACGTCGGCCAGCGTTCCATGCCGAAAATGCCGAAAAACCGCACGCTGATAAAGTCAACAACGCCTTCCGGGCGAAAAATGCGGTCGCCGATATTGCCAATCCCGCCGCCGATAATACCGGCAATTGCCCAGCGTTGAAGGCGGCTAAATTCCTGAGTGTGAAAATAATACCAGACAAGCACAATGAGCACGATAATCGGAACTACGATGAATAGAATGAGCCGCCACGGCTGTGGAAGCCCGTAGCCTATGCTAAAGGCAATGGCGGGATTTCGCACATGGAACAGAATCAAAAAATCGTTTCCAAAAACGTCTGTAATAAACGTTCCAGGCCGCGGCCAATGCCGCACGACAAAAGCTTTTGTTGCCTGATCCAGAATTACCACAAAGGCGGTCAGCAAAAACGGCAAAAAAAGCGCTTTGTCTTTGTTAAGCTTCAAATAAGACATCCAAACCTCTTTCAATTTTATAAGCCTGTCGGCACATCAATAAACTCACAATCAATGTTTAACTGATTGGCGCAGTCTTCCATCACGCGCCTTACTCCCCAGACTTCAGTGGAATAGTGCCCGCCGGCTATAACATTCAAACCACTTTCCAGTGCGTGGTGATACACCGTGTGGTTAGTTTCTCCGGAAACGTAAAGGTCAACGCCTTCTTCCAAAGCCTGAAACGCCTCGCTTGAAGCGCCGCCTGAAATAACGGCGCAGGAGTGATTAACTTTTTTCCCAAAAGAAAAAACTCCAAGCGGCGGGCGGTCAAGAAAGCTTATCTTTTTTACCGCCTCATCGATAGTCAGCGGCGCAGAAAGCTCTCCCTTATAACCTATTTTTTTCCCCATATATACGCCGAACGGCTTCGGCTCTTTCACGCCGAGTTTTTCCACCAAAATCGCGTTATTGCCAACCACCGGATGCTGATCCAGCGGCAAGTGAACGGCGTACAGGGCGACATTATTGTCCAAAAGCAGCTTAAGCCTGTCGCGGTGGTTGCCGGAAACCCGCAGCGGCTTGCCCCAAAAAAGCCCGTGGTGCACAAAAATAAGCTCCGCCCCGGAATCCACCGCCCTCTTGAAAATTTCAACGCCTGAATCCACCGCAAAGGCGATTTTTTTCACTTCAGCGCCGTCATTATCAACCTGAATGCCGTTCATTGACGAATCAGCATCCTTAAAACCGTCTATATCGAGAAAACTACGAAAATATTCATCGAGTTTACGTGTAGTAAGCATCATGCTGGAAAGAGTATACATACTAGCCATATAAAAGTCTACAATATTGCACCAATGATAGTGCCAACGCACGGCAAAGTTAAGGAATTACTGATTCCTTAACTTTGCCGCGTTACCATATTGTTTTTCATCTCCTAATACGTAATACTGGAATTATGGATTCTGGACAGATTGTATATATTTCGCTGCGCCTTGCTTTGGGCGGTGTAGCGTGTTTTCTTGCGATCATGCTGTGGTCCCGAACTAGGGATGTTGCATGGATGCTTATGGTTATCGGTGTTATTGCCAGCTACGTGGAAACCGTCTATGCTACATTGGGTGTTTTAGGCATTAGCAGCACAGGTGTTCTGGATGTTGGAACGGTACCGCTCATGTCTATCGTGTTACCTAATATGTCGATGGTATTTTT
>WQRS01000162.1 GCA_009786615.1 Treponema sp.
TCTGAAACAAGGTCAGCGTCGGGCACGGTTTTCTGCGTGCCATCGGGAAACTTTGGCAATCTCACCGCCGGATTGTATGCGTGGAAAATGGGCGCGCCCATAGAACAATTTATCGCGGCGACAAACATCAATAAAACCGTGCCTGATTATCTTGAAAGCGGAAATTACGAAACCAAAAACTCCATCGCAACCCTTTCCAACGCTATGGACGTTGGCGCTCCCAGCAACTTCGAGCGTATGGCGGCTCATTTTTCGCACACACAAATGCGTGGTCTTATACTCGGTTCTTCGGTTACCGATGGCGAAACGCTCAAAACAATAACNGACGTTTTTTCCCGCTCAGGNTATTACCTTGACCCGCACACCGCCGTTGGCTGGCGCGCGGTGGACAAGCTTANCGAAACCGGCAGGCTGAAGGGAAACGCCGCAAATATCGCGGTTCTTTCTACGGCGCATCCGGCCAAATTCGCCGAAACGGTTGAGCCGCTTACCGGCCCCGTGCCCGTTCCGCTTTCGCTGCAAAACGCCATGAAACGTACTGTAAATGCAAAAACTATCCCCGTCGATCTTGAAGCTTTGAAGGAGTATCTATGAAACAATGTCCGTGCGATTCAGGTTCTGCCTACGCCCAATGCTGCGAGCCTTACATCAAAGGCACGCTGAACGCCCCAACTGCGGAAGCCCTCATGCGCAGCCGCTATTCCGCGTACGTCGAACACGCTGTTGATTACATAATCGACACTTGTGCGCAAAACGAAAAAGAAAAAATTGATTACAAGCAGACGAAGGACTGGAGCGAACGATCTAAGTGGCTTGGGCTGAAAATCATATCGACGGAAAAAGGCGGCGAAAACGACACAGAAGGNANGGTGGANTTTGAGGCGAATTACGAACTGGGCGGGCTGAAAGACCAGCANCACGAAAACGCGAAGTTTGTAAAACAAAACGGACGCTGGCTTTATGATGAGGGAACGATTGTGCCGAAAACGGTTGTCCGCACTGCGCCGAAAGTTGGCAGAAACGAGCCGTGCCCCTGCGGTTCTGGCAAAAAATACAAACACTGCTGCTCCAACTAACATCTGCAAAAAAACATTTGCAGAGCGGGCGGCTTTTCCTATTGCCCCATCCTCACGGTGAAGTTATAATTTAATTATAGAAACAGGAGAAAAGTATGGAAAAAGCTGCGCTTACCCAACGGGCAAAAGATTATATAGCTCAAGAGCAAGATGAGCATTTCAGGAAAGAAGTGGAGGAGCTTCTTGCAGCGGATGCGGTGGATGCCGAAGCATCCGCAGAACTGGCTGACAGGTTTTATCGTAACCTTGAGTTTGGAACGGGGGGCTTGCGGGGCGTTATCGGCGGCGGCTATAACCGCATGAATACGCTGGTGGTAAAAAGCGCTACACAGGGACTTGCCACATATCTGAAAAAAGCCTTCCCCGAAAGGGCGGCGCTTGCCCCTGGTGAAGGCGGGCTGTCTGCGGCCATCGCTTACGACAGCCGCCATTATTCGGCGCAGTTCGCCGAGGCCGCGGCTCTTATCTTCGCCGCCAACGGCATCAAAACCTGGCTTTTTTCAAGCCTTCGCCCAACGCCTGAGCTTTCCTTCGCAATGCGTTATTTNAACTGCGATACAGGCATCGTGATCACGGCAAGTCACAATCCGCCCCAGTATAATGGATATAAAGCGTACTGGGCAGGCGGCGCGCAGGTAATTCCCCCTCATGACAAAGGAATAATTGATGAAGTAAACGCGGTTACGGCAATACAGGAAATGAGCCGGACACAGGCGCTTGAAAAAGGGCTTCTGGCGGTTATCGACAAAGAGGTGGACGAGCCATACCGGAAAATGGTAAAAAATTGCCTTTTCCGCCCTGAACTTATAAAAGAGAAAGCCGGGGAAGTGAAGATCGTTTACACGCCGCTTCACGGCACAGGCGCGTTTCATGTCGAAGGCGTTCTTGAAAGCCTTGGGCTTAACGTGATAACAGTTTCCGAACAGCGCGAGGGAAACGGCGATTTCCCCACAGTAAAGTTCCCCAACCCCGAAGAGGCGGAAGCTCTTGATTTGGCGATTAAGCTTGGCATGAAAGAAAACGCCGATGTCGTAATGGCGACAGACCCGGATGCAGACCGCTTCGGCATTGCGGTGCCGTCCGGCAAGACCGCACCCGGAAAATTCACCCTTGTCACCGGAAACCAAATGGGTTCGCTTTTGGCCGATTATATTTTTCTTTCCCTGAAAGAATCAGGGAAAACCCCGCCAAATCCGGCAATGGTGAATACAATTGTAACAACCGGAATGCACAAAAAACTCGCCGCTCATTACGGGGCAAAGTGCTTTGAATGCCTGACAGGTTTTAAGTGGCTGGCTGACATTATTGCCAAATGCGAGGCGGATAAATCGGCAAGCATCGTTTTTAGCACGGAGGAAAGTTACGGCTACCTTGTCGGAACGGAAGTCCGCGACAAAGACGGAATTTCTGCCGCCGCAATCACCGCCGAGATGACGCTTTATTGGCGCAGCAAAGGCAAAAGCCTGCTTGACCGCCTGGAAGAACTGTACCGGATTTGCGGCTATTGGGAGGAAATGGGAGTTTCCAAATACTTTCAGGGGCCGCAGGGAACGGCAACGATGAAAGGCATTATGGACACATACCGGAAAAATCCCCCAAAAACTTTGGGCGGCATCGAAGTGCTTCGCGTCCGCGACATAAAAAACGGTGCTGATGGTTTACCGCCAAGCGATGTGCTTCAGTTTTTCCTTAAAGACGGCACTGTAGTCAGCGCCCGTCCCAGTGGAACCGAGCCAAAAATCAAGTTTTACGCCAGTTGCTGCGCCGAACTTGGGGAAAACGGCCTTGAAGCGGCAAAAGCCGAAGCAGGCAGGAAACTCGCTTCTATTGCGAAGGATATAAGACAGGTTATAGGTGATTAGCCTGAAAGTTCACACTATCAGCTAATAGCCGGACAAAACTATCGGCTTACAGCCGTAGCTTTGTCCGGCGTGTGAAAACGCCTGAGAGTTAAATTACTCCCTGATCCATCATTGCTTTGGCGACTTTCTTAAAGCCCGCTATGTTTGCACCGAGGATGAAATTTCCAGGCTTGCCGTATTCGCGCGCCGCTTCGTCCATGCTGCGGTAAATGCCGACCATAATGCCTTTCAGCTTTGCGTCAACTTCCTCGAATGTCCATGAAAGGCGCATACTGTTTTGTGACATTTCAAGCCCTGACGTGGCAACGCCGCCTGCGTTTGCCGCTTTGCCGGGGAAGAAAATAACGCCTTTTTCAAGGAAAACTTCAGCGCCTTCCATTGTGGTGGGCATATTTGCGCCTTCCGCTACAGCTTTGCATCCATTGGCGGCAAGGGTTTTTGCGTGATTGTGGTCAAGTTCGTTTTGCGTTGCACTTGGCAGGGCAATGTCGCACTCGATATCCCACACGCTGCCTTTGCTCACATCGGTGTACACAGCGTCAGAGTGAACTTTCACATAGTCACTGATTCTGCCGCGATTGTTAAGCTTGATGTCCTTAACGGTATCAAGATTAATTCCTGCTTTGTGGTAAACATAACCGTTGCTATCGGACATAGTCACAACGGTCCCGCCCAGTTGCTGCGATTTTTCCGCGGCAAAGATGGAAACATTGCCGCTGCCGGAAATATTCACCCGCTTGCCTTTCACGCTGTCGCCTTTGCTGTTAAGGTATTCTTCAACAATGTAGACAAGTCCGTAACCGGTTGCCTCTGTCCGCCCAAGGCTTCCGCCCCAGCCGATTCCTTTACCGGTGTAAACGCCGTCAAAGGTATTCACAAGCTTGCGGTATTGCCCGTACATAAACCCAACTTCGCGTCCGCCCACGCCAATGTCGCCGGCGGGAACATCGGTGTCGGCGCCGATATGGCGGAACAGTTCGTTGATGAACGACTGGCAAAAGTGCATAACTTCATTGTCGCTTTTGCCTTTGGGGTCAAAATCCGATCCGCCTTTGCCGCCGCCCATAGGAAGTCCGGTGAGAGAGTTTTTGAATGTTTGCTCAAACCCAAGAAATTTCAAGATGCTTAAGTTTACCGAAGGGTGAAAACGCAAGCCGCCTTTGTACGGCCCGATTGCGGAATTGTACTGCACGCGGTAGCCGCGGTTCACCTGCACTTTCCCCGAATCGTCCACCCACGGAACCCTGAACAAGATCACACGTTCAGGTTCAACAAGACGTTCAAGAAGCCCTGCTTTTTCGTACTTGTTGTCATGATCGGTAACAAGGCGCAAGGAATCCAATACTTCCCGTGCCGCTTGTAAAAATTCGCTCTGTTCAGCATTTCTGCTTTC
>WQRS01000163.1 GCA_009786615.1 Treponema sp.
GCGCGCGCGCTTGTTACCCGCCCGCGAATTGTGATCGCCGATGAGCCGACTGCGAACCTCGATTCGGACACGGGGGAAAAGGTTTTGAGTCTAATGAAAAAAATAAACAGGGAAGAAAAGACCACGTTCATCTTTTCCACTCATGACCCTGAAATTTGGCAGATGGCGGATCACGTTGTTTTCCTTCAGAACGGCAATATCAAGTCGGAGCAGAAACGCTGATGGTTTTTTTCTTGGCGCTTCGCAACATCACAAGAAACAAAAAAAACTCTCTTGTTATAGCTCTGCTCATCGCTGTAATTACTTTTCTGTTTTTTATCGGCAATAGCATCACAGGCGAAGTTGACCGGAGTATACGCCAGGCCTATATCGAAAGCCTCACCGGAGACGTTGTGATCGAGCGGGCAGGGGATGTGACGCTTAATCTTTTCGGCGCGAACACACCTGTGGTTGACGAGTTCTTCACCATTCCGGTTCTTCCAGCCCATGACGCGGTGATGGAAATAATAACCGCTCGTTCGGGGGTGGCGGGCATCACGCGGCAAGTGTCAGGCAGGGCGCTGCTTGACATGATGGGCACGCGGGAAGGTGTTCTTTTAAGCGGGATTGATGCTGCAACGTACTTTGACCTTTTTCCCGGCATCATACTGGAAGAAGGCAGGTTTTTACAGCCAGGCGAAACAGGGGCGATGATAACGCTTGACCGCGCCGAACGCCTTCACCAGCGCTCAGGCATTTTTCCGGAAATGGGAACGCCGCTCCTGCTCACTTCCGGGCGTGACATGGTGGTGCGTATTCGTGAAGTGCCTTTGGTGGGCATTTTCCGCTACCAAAACCCCGGCCCCATGATGAACGAAATCGTCATCCTTGACCCGCAGACTGTGCGCGCGCTTAACGAGCTTCAGGTCGCCGGGCATGTGGAAGTTGGCGAGGAAGCAACAGCGCTTTTGGGGCTTGATTTTGACGACATTTTCGGCGGAGCATTCGGCTTCGGCGGCGGCGCGGAAGAAGGCTTCACGGCGGAATTCCTTGAGGCGTTTTTGATGGAGCCCGTGTTTGAAACGCCTGAAGAAACAGGCGGCGACTGGAACTTTATCATCATGCGGCTTGAGCGCGGCAGGTCTGCACAGGCTTTTATCTCCTCGATTAACAGGGATCTTGCCCCGTTCGGCGTTGTAGCGGTGAACTGGCGCATTGCCGCGGGTATTTCGGCGATCATGATGCTGCTCGTGCAGGCGCTTTACAATGCGGGCATTTTCCTTGTGAGTATAGCGGGAGTAATCACCGTCATCAATATTCTCCTGATTGCGGTTTTCCGCCGCGCGAAGGAAATCGGAACGCTACGTGCAATCGGCGCGTCTGATTCCTACATCCGCTCGCTTATCCTTTTGGAAAACCTCATCATTGCCGCGTTTGCGGGATTTTCAGGCGTTGCAGGCGGCTTTTTGTTCCTGCGCTGGATAAACAGCCTTAACTTCCACGTCAATAACGAACTGCTTGTGTCGATGCTTGGCGGGAACATACTGCGCATAGAGTTTTTCCCGCCGCTTGCGGCACTGGCGTTTTTTATGGCTGTCGTGCTTGCTTTGATAGCGTCTTTGTATCCGGTGGCGGCGGCGATACGCATTCCGCCAATGGCGGCGGTCAGGCGGGGGTAATGTAACAATGGAAAAAACATCAACACTTTTGCGGCTTGGGTTAAAATATCTGTTTCGTTATCGCCGCAGGTACGGTTTCCTTGTAGCGGCGCTGGTTTTCTGTTTTGCGGTGGTCACGTTTATCACTTCTCAGCGGGACGGGATGTCGGATAATCTTTACCACAACGCCCAATCGCATTACGCCGGTGACATCGTTGCGATGGGATATAACACGGATTTTGTCCAGACGCATCACTTGAGACAAAACGAAATTTATACGATACTTAACGCAGCGCAAGTTATCGGGATGAACCCTGCCTACACTGTTGTGCGGACTATACACTTCCGTAACGGCGTGGTTCATTTTAACGGCATTGCCGTTCCGCTGCGCCACATAATCGGCAGCGACTGGGATGGCGAGGCGCACCTGTTCAGACGGAAGACGTTCCTCCAGCCGCCTGAACAAATGGATTTCGGTGATGACGGAATTGTCCTTTCATCACCGACCGCGCAGATACTTGGCGCGCGTATGGGTGACAGTGTTCTTTTGGAGACGGAGACAAAATACGGGCAGAGGAACACCGGCTTTTTTATCGTGCGCGCAATCGTGCAGGACACGTCGATTTTCGGGCATTACAAGGCGTATGTTTCGCGTTTAAGCCTTAACCGCCTGATGCTTTTCGCTGATGATGAGGCTTCTTCCATCGGCTTTTTCCTGCGCAATCCGGCGCACGCCGAACGCCAGCGTCTGCTCTTATACAGGGAGCTGACCGGGCAGGTTCCGCTTGTGCCGCTGGTTCATGACCGCGATGAGTTTGCGCGTTCCAGGCGTTATTTCGAGCCGGGTGGCAACGTTGCATTGTACACGCTGGCTGTGTATTTGTCGGAAGTGGCGGATATGCTTAACGCGATGAACCTGATCGCCTACTTCCTTTACGGGATGATGCTGCTTATNATTNTNGTAAGNGCNGCGGTTACGTACCGGCTCATCCTTCACGAAAGGACGCGCGAACTTGGCACGATGCGGGCTATTGGCTTTTTCGGTGCCGACTTNCGTCTGGTATTGTGGGTCGAAGTTTTGGGCGTTGCGATTTTTTCCCTNTTTGCCGGATTTGTGCTGGCGGGGATTTTGAACTGGGTTGCCTCGCTTTTGTCGTTTGCGTGGTTTCCCAGTTTTGAGATTTTTATGAGAGACGGAAGGCTTACAGCCTTATACAGGCCTGGCACCATGATAACCAACGTGGTTTCAGTTTTTGTGCTGCTTTTTCTGGTGGTTATGTTTCCATCATTTAAGGCTTCGCGGAAAAACCTGCCGGGATTATTATCAGGAGAACCATTATGATTACTAAAATGATGCGCATCATGCTCGTGCCGGTTTTGCTTGTTTTTGCAAATATGTCAGCGGCCGCAAACGTCCAAAACCTTACTGACGAGCAGCTTCTTGCAAGGGTTGATTCACTTGCAAGTTTCCTTGACACCGACTTTTCCGCGGAATATACGATTGTGACGGACAGACCGGGGCAGGGGCTTACAACTACTGTGGCAGGCATTTTCCGCCGGGACGCAAACGAGACTTACGTCATTGTCGTGATGCAGCCGACAGCCAACCGTGGACAGGGTTATCTGCGGCAAGGCAACACTCTCTGGGTGTACGATCCGCAAAGCCGACGCTTTAATACCACAAGCAACACCGCACGCTTTCAAAACACTAACGCGAGGAACTCTGACTTTACCCGCTCTACGCTGTCGCAAGATTACCGGGTGGTGTCAAGTGAATACCAGACGCTTGGGCGTTTCAGGACGCGGGTGCTGACGCTTGAGGCTGTCACCAACGAAGTTACCTTTCCACGAATGCGGGTTTGGATTTGCGAGGAAGGNNTGCTCCGCAAAACCGAAGATATGAGCCTTTCAGGGCAGCTTCTGCGCACCACGGCAATCCCNGATTATCACCGCATAGGCGGACGTTTTGTCCCCACGCAGATACTNTTTGTCGANGCCCTGCGCGGNGCATACATAGACGGGCGTTTTGTGAACGAGCGGACGCAGATCACCATCAGCCGCCCGTCTTTTAACCGCCTTGCCGATTCAGTCTTTTCAAAGACATTTCTGGAGTCAGTCAGCAGGTGAGAAAATTTCTTGTTCTTCTCTGCTTAACAGTTGCTTTTCCTTTGCTCGCACAAGAGGGCGGTCTGGATTGGGATTTTGGCGATATTTTTTATACGCCCCCCGAACCGCCGCCGCAGGATACCGAACCGTTTTCGCCCATGGCGCTTTTGCATCCGCCGGGTTTCAGTCTTCATGGAATGTTTGAGTTTTCCGCCGGTGCCGCTCCCGGCTGGCATTCGCGCCCTTGGGAACCGCCTGCTAATCTTGGAAACGGCGAGGATGATTTCTACTGGGGACCAATGGTCAGGATGCAAAGCCGCTTTGATTTGGATGCGCAGATTTCAGATATTTTGCGTATAAGGACAAGTATTTTTTTTACGTTTCCTGGGGCGGGAAACGGCTTTGCCCTTGAAAACTTTTTTGAGCTTAGAGAGTTCTTTTTTGACTACACGGTAGCGTACAGGATATTTTTCCGCGGCGGCCGCTTTAATTACAATTGGGGCATTTCTCCCAACTTCGCCTTCACTAACCTTATCGCAAGGATTCCGCGCCCGCTTGGTGATGAGTT
>WQRS01000164.1 GCA_009786615.1 Treponema sp.
CTTGGAATTACTGAGCGGCTTGGGGCAACCATTGTGCTTGGGATTGTCGTATTGATCATCGTTATTGTGGTGTTGCGTCTGTTTTTTAACACTGAGATAGGTTATGTTGTGCGGGCAACAGGCGATAACGAAGCGATGGCAAGGGCGCAGGGTGTGAACACCCGCAAAATGAAGGTGCTTGGGCTGCTTATCAGCAACGCCTGCATAGCGCTTTCAGGAGCTTTGGTGTTCCAGTTTCAAGGTTTTGCCGACATTAGCATGGGCATAGGCGTGATTGTCGTGGCGCTTGCTTCGGTTATTATTGGCGAAGTTATTTTCAGCGACAAAAACAACCACCGGGTTTTTATTGCCGTTGTGCTTGGGTCTATTCTGTACCGCCTCCTCATCGCCGTTGTGCTGACACTGGGCATTAACCCGCACGANTTCAGGCTTTTCTCCGCGCTCATTCTGGCAACGGCNCTGTCGGTTCCGCTTATCAGAGAGCGGTTTAATTTNAANATNAAGAAACTATTTCTGGGGCGAGGGTAAAAGCTTATGCTGAAATGCGAGAACATCACAAAAACCTTCGACAAGGGAACTGCCACGGAGAAGGACGCTTTGCAGGCGGTGAGCTTGCAGCTTGCAGAAAGTGATTTTATCACCGTAATNGGCGGCAACGGTGCCGGCAAGTCCACCTTGCTCAATGCCATTGCNGGCGTGCATCATGTGGAGCATGGCACTGTGAGCATTGACGGGAAGGATGTTACGATGCTTGCCGAACACGAGCGCGCTCATTTTATCGGGCGGGTTTTTCAAGACCCGCGCATGGGGACAGCGCCCGGCATGACTATTGAGGAAAACCTTGATATTTCCTACCGCCGCTGTAAACGGCGCACATTGCGCTGGGGCACTAACCGTAAAGACCGCGCCATGTTTCGGGACGCGATTTCCACTTTGGGTTTGGGTCTTGAAGACAGAATGACGGTGAAAGTCGGCACGCTTTCCGGCGGGCAGCGGCAAGCGCTTACTTTGCTTATGGCGACTTTGCAAAAGCCGCGCCTGTTGCTGTTGGACGAACACACCGCCGCCCTCGANCCGAAAACCGCCAAAATNGTCCTTGAACTGACCAACAAGCTGGTGCTTGATAATAAGTTGACCACTTTAATGGTAACTCATAATATGCGCGATGCCTTGGCTTCAGGTAACCGCATTATGATGATGCACGAAGGACGCATTATTTTGGATGTTAAAAACGAAGAAAAGGCAAACATGACTGTTCCGCAATTATTGAAGATGTTTGAGCAGGCAAGCGGCGAAGAAATTGCCAACGACAGGATGCTGCTGGCATAAAGTTTAGTTGGCGTGATGTGCGTGAGCAATTTTGCGGCTACGCAGCCGCAAAATTGCACTGCATGGGATCGCGTGTGTGTTAAATCAAAATCCCCAACGGCGACAATACCCACCTTTGCAATTGCCCGAAGATGAAAATGAAAATTATCACGATGGGGACAATGTAAGTCATGTAAAACCGCAGACTTGTGGGGAATAGCCAGCCCTCGTTGCCTGAGTTAGCCTCTGCTATGAAGTTGTTCCAGCCCCAGCCCTTTTTGCTCATACAGAACAGCACATACAAAAGCGAACCGATGGGAAGTATAATTTCCATCACCAGGTATGTGAAAAAAGCGCCGATGTGCGGGAAACCGGGCGGAACCAAAACGCCTGCCATGATGTTACGTGTGAGAGCTGAAGGCAGGCAGAGCAAAATCAGTAAGCCCATGTTAATGCCTGCCGATTTTGCGCGCGACCAGCCGAACTTGTCCATGCCGATAGCGGTAATGTTTTCCATTACAGCGAGAGCTGTGGAAAACGCCACAAAGGTAAGACCCGCATAAAAAATCAGCGACCAAAAGTACGAACCGGGCATTGCGTTAAAAATGTTAGGCAGCGTTACGAAAAGCAGACCTTCGCCCACTGCAGGGCTTATGCCAAAGGCAAAAGCGGCGGGGAAAATCATCAAAAGGCAGAGTATGATGACAGACAGGTCAAGAACGCCAACCGTGAAGGCATCGCGGAAAAGGCGCTTTTCTTTGTTGATGTAACTTCCAAAAATCGCCATAGAACCTATGCCGACAGAGAGTGAAAAAAGCGCCTGCCCCATCGCCATGTGGATTATCCTGAAAGTGCCGTGCTGTCGCATTGCGTCCAGATTCGGAATGAAAAGGAACCTGAGTCCTTCGGCGGCTCCCGGCAAGGTAACACTGCGAACCAGAAGAATGAGGAGCAGGACAAAAAACGCGCCCATCACGTACTTGCAAACTCGCTCAACGCCTTTACGCAAGCCAAGATAACAAATACCCATGCCCATCACGATAATAGCAATCATCAGGCGAACGGATTCCACAGGGTTTCCCGTCAGCGCCTGCCATGAGGCAACGATGTATTCAGGCGGCTGACCGATAAGCGCACCGGAAAGCCCTTTCCAGAAATAACCGAGCGCAAAGCCGCAGACCATGATATAAAACATCAAAAGCAAATAGTTGCCGGCAATTCCCACATAGCCGTTCAAAAACCATTTTGTGCCTTTTGGCTGCAATACGTTAAAACAGTTGGCGGTTGACTGCCTGCTACCGCGTCCGACAGAGTATTCAGTCAGCAAAACGGGAATTGCCAACAGAAAAATGAATGCCGTCACCAGCAGGATGTAAAGAGCGCCGCCGTAAGTTCCTGCCCGATAAGGCATTAACCAGATGTTGCCAAGTCCGATTGCGCAGCTAACCGACATGACAATGAACGAAAATCGTGAAGTAAAACTCTCTCTTTCCTTTTGCATGAAACTCTCCTAATACAAAGTACAAAAACCAACAGCGAAAAGCTGTCTCTGGCGGGCAATAATAGCTGATTTTTCTTAATCAAGTCAATCAGGCGCATAATTTGCTATCTATTGCAATTTATGCGCCTGATAGGGTATGCTCTCAAAATGAAGGTGTGGCTGAAATTTCTTATTGGTGCTTTTTTGGGAATAGNGCTTGGATTTATCTTACCGGCTGATAACGAGGCGCTTCATAGCAGTATCTCATGGCTTGGCGAATTGGCGATACGCATCGGGCGTTACGCGCTCATCCCCATCCTTGTTTTTTCACTGACTATTGCAGTATATGAGTTAAGACAGGATGGTCAGTTTTGGTCTTTGGTGCTGAAAACCTTTGCCGTGATGATTGGAAGCGCGGTTTTTGTGATCTTCGCAGGTATTTTAACGACGCTCCTTTTTTCGCCCGCGCCAATCCCTATTCCTACAGTCGCACAGACCGAAGTTATTGCCCTTGATATAGCCGGTGACATATTGGCTGTTTTCCCTTCTAATATGCTTGCCGCCCTTGCGGGGGACGGAGTTTTCCTTTTGCCGGTTTCCGTTTTCGCCTTTTTCCTTGGCATGGGCTTATCTTATGACCGCAACTACACAAAAAATGTCATTTCGCTTGTGGATTCCCTTTCCCGCATTTTTTACCATATCGGCTCGTTTTTTTCTGAAATTTTGGGCTTTGTTATGATAGTTTTAAGCGCATATTGGGCAGTGCGTTTTCAAAGCGCCCTTTCCGCCGAAGTGTTCAGGAGCGTAATTTTACTGTTGGGTATTTTCGGCGCGGTTTTGGGTTTTGGCATTCTCCCTCTGTTTCTGTATTTGCTGCGCCCTAAAGTAAACCCGTGGAAAGTGCTGCACGGCTCACTTAGCCAGGCGCTGGCGGCGTTCTTTTCAGGGGACATAAACTTCACAATGCCGGTTATTTTCCGCCAGTTAAAGGAAAACTTAGGTGTTCGCCGCCGCTCAAACGCCGTAACTGTCACCTTGTTTTCGATTTTTGGGCGCTCAGGCAGCGCGATGGTAGCCGCCATTGCGTTTATGGTGGTGGTTAATTCCTATTCAGCGCTTGGTATCACCGCCGCAGAAGCTTTTTCCATCGGATTAAGCGCGCTTGTCATTTCTTTCCTTCTGGGCGGACATCCGGGCAGCGGTGTTTATGTCGCGCTCGCTGTTTTAAGCATGAGTTTGGGTTATGACAGGGGTTTTGAGGCTGGTTACCTTATTTTGCGCCCGATTGTCTTCTATCTCATTGCCGTGGGAACATTCATTGACGTGATGATAGCGTCAGTCGCCTCTTTTGCCATCGCCAGCACCAGCGGTTTCCGTAGCGAGAAGGAAACGCGGTCATTTATCTAAAGTGCACCGCCTACGTAATGCCTCAAAATAAAACCTAACCGAAAGGAATCGTAACCTCATAATAAAAATCTAACCATAGTTAGATTTCTCGAAGGGCAGTGGCAGCGAGGGAT
>WQRS01000165.1 GCA_009786615.1 Treponema sp.
AGTCTTAATGGAGCGGTGTCCGAGTGGTTTAAGGAGATGGTTTCGAAAACCATTGAGCTCGCAAGGGCTCCGGGGGTTCGAATCCCCCCTGCTCCGGGAATAGGTTTCGCACCGGAGATATTTCAAGTTGTGGGATTCAACCCCCTGCTCCGTTTGCTGACTGTTTCATTGGAGAGATGACCGAGCGGCCGAAGGTGTACGACTGGAACTCGTATGTGCCTGAAAGGGTACCGAGGGTTCAAATCCCTCTCTCTCCGTACTTTTTTAAACATAAGTAGAATCACAGCGGCAAAGCAAAAAGTGAATGCGCCTTTGTCGTTACATTTTCCCCAAAATAGCAGGAGTAACGTATGAGCGTTTTGGAAGCCCTGATCCTGGGCATCGTTCAGGGCATTACTGAGTTTTTGCCCGTGAGCAGTTCAGGGCATTTAGTCCTTTTGCAGAGGGTTTTTGGCATTACAGAGCCCGCAATGGCTTTTAACGCAGCCGTTCACGGGGGAACGCTGCTTGCTGTTGTGGCTGTTCTGTGGCGGGACATCTGGAACATTCTCAGGCGCATCATACAGCCGCTGACTTTTTACGTTATTTTAGGCACCATTCCCACAGTAATAGCCGCCCTGCTTTTCAGGGACTTAATCGAACAGGCGTTTGCCACAGGTGTTACTCTGGGTTTTGCTTTTTTGGTAACTTCAGCCTTGCTCATTTTCTCTGACAAAATTTACCGCAAAGGCGATAAGCCCGGCGGATTACCGGCAAAGCTTGATAATCCTCCCCAGCCGCGCTTTGCAAATGAAATGAACTGGAAGGATGTTTTGTTAATCGGGCTTTTTCAAGCGGTTGCGATAATNCCGGGCATNTCCCGTTCNGGCGCTACNATTTCCGCCGCCCTTTCCCGAAGAATTGACCGCGATTTTGCCGCGCGCTTTTCGTTTTTGCTCTCCATTCCGGCTATTATAGGCGCGCTGGTTTTGCACATAGGTGATTTTGCCCACGTAGGCGCTCCCGGTGATGCTTACAATGCCATAGGTCTTCTGCCCATTCTTGTCGGCAGCATCAGCGCCTGCATCGTGGGTTTTTTCTCAGTTCGTTTCACCATCAAAATGGTGCGCGAGCGCTCCCTTGTTGGCTTTGCCGTTTACACAGGAATTCTTGGTACTCTGGTGCTTATTGATCAGTTTGTTACGAACTTCGTTTTTCTTACTTGAAGTTTGAAAAGCGCCCGCTTTCCAAAAGGCTTACAAGGTACACTTCGGTATAAGTGATAAGGGATTCCCTGTTGCCAATGGACGCGAAGGAAGGCGTGTTTGCAACGATGTTCCGTGACATTTGACCAATTGCCTCTCTTGATATTTTTAAGCGCCTTTGTGTGCGCACCGCGCGTTTCAGGTGATCTTTAATAAGCGACTTCACATCATCAATCAGGTATTTGCGCGCCTGCTTGTCAATCAAAAGCGCCCAGTGTTCTTCAAGCTCTTCCATGTAGCTTTTTGTTGTGCGCCCTTGAGGAATAAGTGACCTTTTTATCTCCTGCAAATCGTAAGATATAGTTTGTGAATATGTATTTTCTTCAACGTTTTCCCAGCTTTGATCTTCGTTATTCTGTGAANNTNTTTTCTGAGTTTTCTTTTTTCCTCCCATTTTCTTAAAAAACACGATAAGGGAACTTATTATGGGAATGGAATACCAAAACGGAAGCAGGAGCTTCATTTCAAAGAGNAAATCCTTCCGNTTTAGAAGAAGCAGCAAAGAATACGGAAGAAGCTTATCGCCTGAAAAAATTCTGGCAGTNGACGGAACACCTAAAGAACTTCTTTCTGCTTCGCTGTAAGCCAGCCACAAATTTGGGTCACCCAAAAATTCTGAAAGAATGGGGCAATATTTTCCTGTAAGTGAACGGAGCGTTCTTTCAAACTCTTCGTTGTCTTTCATGGCTATTTCACTTTCAAACTCACGCAAGAGTTTTTTCCAGCGGCTTCCAAGTACATCTCTTACAATGTCTCTGGCTTCCGTTAAAAGCTTTACACACAAGGCAGGTATTTTTTCTTTAAGCACATAATACCTGTTTCCGCAAACATACAANAGGACGGGAAGTTCATTATTTGTAGTCTCAGTTGTTTTTTTCTTAATCCATGAAACAAGATCATCTTCGGTGTATTGAGTTAAAAGAAGAATGCCTTTTGCGCTTGTGAACTTGCAAATTTGATCCAGTGTNTANAAAAAAGGCGGNTTTTGAAGATGGATTTCAAGGCTGCGAAACGCAAGTTCTGTTTGCTGGCGTTTGATAGCTTTATTTTTATAAAAAATGTTTATAGATTCGATAATACAGCAAGATTGCGTTGCCGCAATATCTTCATGCATCAGCTCTTTTTTCTTTTTTATTTCGTGCCTGACTGCAATGCAAAAATACGTCCAAAAAAGGTTTGAAAACTCTCCGCCCGCTTCTATTTCTTTGTAGCAATCAAACGGGCGGATAAGGACTTTATTAAACTGATCCCTTACGCCTGACTCGCGACCTTTTAGCTGAGGCAAAACTTTATGCAGAATGTATTCCCTGTTTCCGCCCTTTCGTAAATAGTTTCTTATTTTTAAAAGAGAAATCTCTGAAAGCTGGCGCGGGATCATGCTGGCAAGAACAAGCGCCGAATCAAAGCCATCAGGAAATTTAATGCGCAAAATCGGAGTGTCGCTTCCCTGCGGTTTATCCATGTAACCAATCAACCCCTGATTACTGTCCAGATTTTTAACCTGGGTTTCAGGAATTTCTATACGTAACGATTCTTCATTGTGGAAAGGAAGGTCAGCATCAGCATCGGCGGCCTGATAGGATTTTTTTATTCTGTGCGGATAAAAATTGACCATGTAAATTCTTCCGTCAGGGGAATCGGTGAATAGTTCACATTTGCCCTCTTCAACTAAACCTGACATTTCAGACCAAAAGTTGACCGAAGCCCCTTTTGTCCACTTAACCCATTCGGGGTTTTCCGCAGATAGTTTTTTCGCGTACGCATCCAAAAATTCCAGAAAAGTATTTATCCCAATGAATGGTGAATTGTTTTTATTTGCATAGGACACTAATATTGAGTACAAATCTGCTCGTGTTGCCATACAGATATTATTTACAGGAAAATTAAAAAGCGTCAATAAGGCAGTATTTGAGAGAAGCAAGATGGAGGAACGAAAAGAAGACAATGCTAAAGATTATCGGAATTACAGGTCCGTACTGCGCCGGAAAAAACTACATTTCAGGTATTTTAGAACGGCGGGCTATTCCTGTCCTTGATGTGGATAAACTTGGGCACAAGGTAATTGAAAAGGAAAGAGACAGTCTTGTTTCCCGCTTCGGCAAAGATATTCTTGATAGCGGTGGTTTTATAGACCGCAAATTGCTTGGCGTTAAGGTTTTCGGTAAGCCTGGTGAACTTGCTTCACTTGAGGCAATTATACATCCGGCTGTTAATCATGAGATTAGTGAGTGGGTGGAAAGCCAAAGCAGTGATGTCTGCGTAGTTAACGCCGCTTTGCTGCACCGGACATCAGTGTTCTCTTCACTTGACGCTATTATTGTGGTAAAGACGTTTTTCCTTGTAAGGCTTTTGCGGGCAAAAAAGCGGGATCGCTTGCCTTTTAAGGTTTTGCTTAAACGATTTGGCAGTCAGCGTGATTTTGTCTCTCAATATTCAGAAGGAAAAGCCGATATTTACAAGGTGAAGAACTCTTTTTTTTCTGGCTTTTCACAACAAAGGCTTGAAAAAAAGCTTGATACTATCCTTTCCCTCGTTTTAGGGAATAAGTAAGGTGCGAAAATGGAAAATAGAAAATTACTTTTGGTTGCAATCTCTGCAGGCATTTTTTTGGTTATAGCGGTAGGCTCTGCTATTGTTTTTACACCACAGCAGGCTGAACAGGCTCCCATAGCGGCTGTTATGCACCCTGCACCTTCGGGAATGGCGGTTAACGTAACGCCTGCACAGCCTGTAATACCNGCAATCCCCCCCGGAGCCGCTCATCCGGCTGCAGTTGACCCCATAGACATGGTACGCGGCCCGGTTGATGTCCTCGGTCTTCAGCCGCCGCCGGAAGGCGCGTTTGCCCCGCCAGGTGATTTTGTCGTAACAGGCGTCCAGCAGCCTGCTCCACCTGTGGTGATAACCGTACCTCGCCCCACCGTAATGCCAAGCGCTCCTGCGCCGGTTCGTCCGGCTCCAGTGGCTCCGGCACCCGCACCGGTTCGTCCGGCTCC
>WQRS01000166.1 GCA_009786615.1 Treponema sp.
TGTTCCTCGATCACGCTTGCAAGCGTGCGGTCAACACCGATTCCATAACAGCCCATTGTCGGGATGTGGCTTTTTCCGTGCTCGTCTAAAAAGCTCACCTGCATTGACTTTGTGTATTTATTGCCCAGCTTAAAAATATGCCCCAGTTCGTTTCCCTTTTTCTCGTAAAGTTCCGCGCCGCACAGTGGGCATGAATCTCCGGCTTTTACCGTGCGCAAGTCAGCCGTAATAGCCGCCGTAAAATCGCGGCCGTAGGCAACGTGTTTGTAGTGTTTGTCGTTTGCTAGGGCTCCGCACACGCCGTCATTTATCGCAGTTACGCTCTGGTCAGCAATAACAGGCAGATTTTTTAGCCCAAGGGGGCCTGCAAATCCAAGCGGCGCTCCGGTCAGATGAGTGACTTCGGCTTCACTGGCGAGGCTTACATCGGCGGCTTTGAGCAGGGCGGTGAGCTTAACTTCGTTCACATCGAGATCCCCCCGTATGCACACGGCGAAAAAGACCGTTTCCCCCTTATACTCTTCAAGTTCCACGTTAGAGGCGCGGTAGATAAGTGTTTTNATAAAACCTTTCGCATCACTTGAAAGGAAGGCGCACAGTTCCTCGATGGTTTTTACCAAAGNCGTGTCGATAATTTCCGGTGCCGGTGTATTTGCGGCGGCTTTTGCATCTTCGGNTGAAAGGCGGGGAATAAAGTCCGGCTTGCATTCGGCTTTTTCCACATTCGCCGCATACGAGCATTCAGCGCCGCACAANAAGAGTGTGTTGTCGCCGATCTCACTTTCCACCATAAACTCTTCAGAACCGCTGCCGCCNATTGCCCCCGAATCGGCTTTGACAGGAATTACCGAAAGCCCGCAGCGTTTAAAAATGCGGCGGTAGGCTTTCCCCATGTCATTGTACGTCTTGTCAAGACAGTCATCATCTGCGTGAAAGGAGTACGCGTCCTTCATCACAAACTCCCTGCCCCGCATTACCCCGTAGCGTGGGCGGATTTCATCCCTATATTTGGTGTTTATCTGATACAAGGAAAGCGGGAGCTGCCTGTAACTGGAAAGCTCATCGCGCACGATGCTTGTGAAAGCCTCCTCCGCGGTCGGGGAAACAACAAAATCCGCGTCTGTGCGGTTTTTCACTTTCAAAAGACTTTCGCCCATGCTGCCCCAGCGCCCGGACTCCTTCCACAGCTCACCTGGAACCACAACAGTGGGCTTTATTTCAAGTGAGCCGATGGCGTCCATTTCCTCGCGGACGATGCGCTCAACTTTTCTGAAAGTGCGCAGACCCAAAGGCAGGTAGGCAAAAAGGCCGTTGCTGAGTTTACGCAGAAGACCTGAACGAAACATAAGGCGGTGGCTAACGATCACCGCATCGGCGGGAACTTCCCGCAGGGTTGGGATAAACGATTGTGAGAACTTCATCGTTTAATAATAGCGTTAAATCCTGCTTGTGATAAGGGGCTTTTCTTTTCCCAGCAACAATGCCACAATATGCCTGAGGTTAAAATGCTTGAAAATTACGAACCAAAAAGCGCTTTGCGTTTTTTNCAGACGATAAGCCTGATTCCCAGAGGATCAGACAACGAAAAAGAAATAAGCGATTATTTGCTTTCATTTGCCAAAGAAAGAAATCTTTCCGCCCACAGGGACGATGCTCTTAATGTGATCATTAAAAAGCCCGGAAATCACGGTTTTGAAAACCGCGAAACCATTATCATACAGGCGCATGTTGATATGGTGTGNGAAAAAAACGCAGAAACGGAGCATGATTTTACCGCTGATCCGATTAAGCTTTTAGTCGATGGGGATTTTCTGAAAGCCCGAGGAACAACGCTTGGGGCGGACAATGGGGCTGGCGTTGCAATGGCACTTGCTTTGCTTGACAGCGCTGATATTCCACATCCGCCGCTTGAGATTCTTCTTACAACAGGTGAGGAAATCGGTCTTTTAGGAGCGGTGCGCCTTGACTCTTCACTTCTTGAAGGGAAAATACTGATAAACCTTGATTCTTCGCAGGAAGGCTTTTTTTACGCAAGCTGCGCGGGCGGCGGCAGGGTGGAGTTATCTTANCCGCTTGAGTATAACGATGTGCCTTCAGGCTATTCAGTAAAGACGCTTAGAATTCAGGGGCTAAAAGGCGGTCATTCAGGAATTGACATCACCGGCCGCGCAAACAGCAATCGCTTGATGGGCAGAATGATNAAGATTCTTTCTGACAAATTTCNGCTTCAGTTTTCTCACATAAGCGGCGGCTTAAAAGACAACGCTATTCCCCGCGAATCTCAAGCTTTNATCGCTTTCNCTCAAGCCGATGGTGAGGCTTTGGCCTGCGAAATAAAGCGCATCGAAAAAATCTTNAAAAATGAGCACCACTCAAATGACGATGGAATTGAAGTGAGTCTCAAAGATTGTCCTCAAAATATCGAANANGTGTTTACAAAGACGCTTTGCTCAAAGATTATTTCCGCTCTGCTTTTGCTTCCCAACGGAGTACAGGCGATGAGTCTTGCCTTCAAAGACCTTCCTGAGACTTCCCTTAACATAGGNGTGGTGGCTACATCAGAAAATGCCGTTTCGATAACTTCCTGCATTAGAAGCGCCGTCAGCACACGGAAAGAAATGCTTGTAGATCANATTGCCACAGTCGCGGAGGTAACCGGCGCGCAACTGACAAAAAACGGTTTTTATCCGGCATGGGAGTATAATGAGAATTCGCTAATCAGGGAAAAAGCTATGCGCATTTTTGAGGAAATGTTTGGCAAAAAGCCGCTCATAAAGGGAACGCATGGCGGACTTGAGTGCGGGATATTGAGCGAAAAAATAAGCGGGAGCGACATCATTTCCTTTGGCCCTGATATTTATGATCTGCATACCCCGCAGGAGCGAATGAGTATTTCGTCTTTTGGCAGGATGTGGGAATTCTTAAAAAAACTGCTCGGCTCCGTTTAGTCAGTTTCAGAGATTACAATGTCAACGTGCAATGCAACGCGGTAGGTTCTGCCGCGCTGGACGGTGACGGTTCTTACAACGGTGTAATCACTCACATGGAAACGCACTTCGTGAATTCCTGGCTCAACCGGATGCGGGGAACGGGAATTAGGGAGGAACACGTTGTTAAGGTAAACTCGCGCGTCAAGCGGGTGCTCAAAAACGAGGAAAGGGGTTGTGTCTTGCAGTTGAACTGTCAGTTCCAGCGCTCTGGCGCGTTCAATCACAAAGCGGCTTGACAGGTTGCGGTAATCAGAGGAAAGGACAACCAGGTGGTGTTCGCCCTCACTTAAAAGCCGCTCTTCATGCGGGTTTTTTATCACNTCATCGTTTATCAATACCGTGAAAGGCTTTCCNGGNAGGTTTTCAGGGTATACNAAATTGATCTGCAAAGATCCTTCGTTTCCAACGATGGGTCTGACGGTGAGGTTAAACGTCATGTTTTGAAGTTCCTGAGGAACTCCCTTGCTGTTGACAGGCATCAGGCGAAAAAGAAGCGGAAAAGATGAGGCATCAAGCGCCTGCCCGGTAAGAACAGTCGCATACGGCGAACTTCGCAAGCCGTGGTCTTCCCTGAGCGGAATTTGGTAAATTGTCCTGATTCGTGAAGGCAGTACCGAAGTTCCGATACGCCGTGTTACCAAGTCCGCAACCCCAATGCCCGGTACTCTGTCAAGTTCGCCGTAAATGGCAAGCGCCATGCTTTCACCAAAGGAAATGAAGTTCCATGGTGCTGTGATTTCAAGCTGTAAACCCCGAAAAAAGCGTGGATCGCCGTCAAGCATTATAAGCGAAGAACCCGTGTATGAAAGGGGGACGGTAGCGCCTGACTGGTCGGCAGGTGACACTCGGTGAATGCCTGATACAAGGACGCGGACAGACTCCGCATGAACAAGGGGAGAANCGAGAAAAACAAAAAATAATGCAGTTACAAGGCTTTTTTTGATCACTGCGTTCTCCTAAAAATTCTAAGCACTCGCGCCGGATCTCTGGTTTGNCCGTGATGCCAGAGCTCAAAGTGCAAGTGCGGTCCTGTGGATTGACCGGTAGAGCCAACCCTGCCGATAACAGTACCCGATTGGACATCTTGGTTCAACACTGTATTGATGACCGACAGGTGTCCGTAAAGGCTTGCCCAGTTATTATCGTGGCTGATAACAATATGGTATCCGAGTATCCGGTCATAGCCTTGATATATGACAGTCCCGCTTCGCACCGCGAAAACTTCCGTCCCCATAGGGGCGGCAAG
>WQRS01000167.1 GCA_009786615.1 Treponema sp.
ATACGAATTGAAGCAGGTCATAAAAGAAGCGGAGGCGGTTTTTCCGCAGTCCGTTCTTTCCCGCGACAGAATGGTGTTCCCCATTGAATATGTCGATTGAACAGTCCAAAAAGGAGAACCCTTTTGATAGAAGTAAAAAACGTAAGCAAAAACTACAATAATTTTCAGGCGGTGAAGGATGTGTCCTTCTCCGTCTCCCGCACAGAAGTGCTTGGCTTTCTTGGTCCAAACGGTGCGGGCAAAACGACCATAATGAAAATGTTGACCGCTTATCATTTCCCAACGCAGGGGCAGGTGATAATAGACGGCATCAACGTGGAAGACGATCCGCTGGAAGTAAAAACGCGCTCAGGTTACCTTCCAGAAAACGTCCCCCTGTACGGCGACATGACCGCGGAGGAATACCTGCGCTTCACAGCCGCCGCCCGCCTTATCCCTTCAAAGGATCAACAGCGCGCGGTGGAAAAGGCGCTTTCCGACTGCGGCATCAGTGCGGTCATGCGGCGCAGGCGGACGGACAGCCTTTCCAAAGGCTACCGCCAGCGGCTGGGGCTTGCGCAGGCGATAGTGCACGACCCGCCCATTCTCATCCTTGATGAGCCGACATCGGGGCTTGATCCGAACCAGATAATTGAAATACGCTCGTTGATTCGGGAACTGGGAACGCGCAAAACAGTGATCCTTTCCACGCACATTTTACAGGAAATCGAGGCGGTCTGCTCCCGCGTTCTGATTTTGAACGGCGGCAGAATCGCGGCGCAGGGAACGCCAGGTGAAATCGCCGTTGCCTCGCTTGAGTCGCAGACTGAGTCAAAGACTCTGCCGCTGAATGAAGACTCATGGGTTTTGAAGATTAAAGGCGCAAAGGCGGATGAGGTAAAAAGCCGCCTTGGGCTTTTGGCTTTGCCGGCGGGCGCAGAAATAAGCAGCGTTTCGGTTGAGAATTTGGAAACTCACACCTTGTTGCTTTGTTTTACCATCAAAGGCGGCGCGGAAAGTGGCGGCGGTGAAAACGGGGAGATGATTTTTAAGTGGGCGGTCAGCCAAGGTTATACGATTATCAGTATGAACCGCAGGGAACCAAGCCTTGAAGAAATTTTTGCGAAGGTGACAAGTGAGTAAAAAACCGCCGAACAAAAAACGCATGAGTAAAGAACCGCAACTGCCGGGCAAACTCCGTGCGTTTGCGTTGTCTGCCGCGGCCTTTTTCAAACCGCTTTCCCGCTCTCTTGTTTTGGCACGTAGGGAACTTCTTTCCTGGGTTTATTCACCGGCGCTATACGTCATAACGGTATTTTTTCTTTTGTTCGTGTCAATCAGATTTTATTTTTTCACGCACTTTTTTGCCCTGGACACCGCAAGCCTTCGCTCGTTTTTTTTGGGACTTCCCTTCGCTTTCATTGTGGTAATTCCCGTTCTCACTATGAAATCATGGGCGGAGGAAAAAAAACTTAAAACTGATGAGCTTCTTTTTACCATGCCTTTCAGCGAATGGGAGCTGGTGCTTGGAAAGTTTTTTGCCTGTTTTGCGCTCGTGCTTGGAATGCTTGCCCTCACCATTCCCGTTCCCCTCACGGTGCTTCCGCTTGGGCATTTTGACGGCGGGGTAATTTTTGCCGAGTACACAGGTGCTGTGCTTTTGGGAGCGTCCGCTGTGGCGCTGGGGCTTTTTCTTTCAAGCATCTCCAAAACGCAAGCCGCCGCTTTTTTGGGAAGCGCCGTGGTTCTTATGGCTATGACACTGTTGACCGACCTTACCCAGTATATGCCNCCGCTTTTTGCCTCGTTTGTAAACTCGTTTTCGCTGACCTTTCACTTTGAAAGTTTTTCGCGNGGGCTTTTGGACAGCCGCGANATCGCTTTTTTCCTGCTAACTTCAGGCGTGTTTCTGTTTTTGAATGTGCAGGTTTTAACGCTGCGGAAGTGGAGCTAAAAGACCGGTATGAACAAACGCCAAACCAAAACAATAATCGCNCTTACCGCNGTNATTTTTTTGCTTTTGTACCTGATAAGCGGGCGGCTCTGGTTCCGCATCGACATGACAGCCGATAATATTTTTACCATTTCAGAAGTNTCGCAAAACCTGCACAGGGAAATTACCGACCAACTGACCATCACGTATTTTGTTTCTGACCGTCTTGTTCTTTCGCACCCAATGCCGAGTGGGATTTTTGACCTTTTGCGGGAGTATGCCGCGCATTCACGCGGGCGGATTAGGGTAATACAGCGGGATCCCATGCGGGCAAATCTTGCCCGTTCAGTTGAAGAGCTGGGGATCATCCCGTGGCAGATTCAGATCATCGAAAACAACGAGCCTATACTGGCGACAGTTTATTCAGGAATTCTTATCGAATATATGGATCGGGCGTCGGTNATTCCCCTTGTCCTTTCNCCNTATACTCTTGAGTACGATTTGAGTTCACGCATCAGGGCTTTGGTGCGCAACGCTCCCCGCGTGCTTGGCGTTATGGTTGCCGATGCTGGAAGGAGCTGGCTTGGCGATTTCAGCCGCCTAAACAGCTCGCTTTTTCTGGCGGGTTTTCACGTTCTGCCTATACAGCCTGGGGAAGTGATTCCTGATTTCCTTCCGGCGCTTTTTGTGCTCGGCGGCGTTGAAGACTTGAGTGAGTTTGACCTCTTTCTTATCGACCGATACATAACAGGCGGAGGCAACGTGCTTTTTGCCGTTGACGGAGTTTTTGTAGACTCACTNGGTAATTTGGAAGCGCGGCATCTGTTTGACGGCGGGCTTTTGGCGGTGCTTGCAAATTACGGGGCGCTTTTGCGCGGTGCGCTGGCGCTTGACGATTCCGCCCTGAACCTGACCTTTCAGACACACGGCGCAGGCGGCGCGCAAATACAGTCGGTATTGTACCCGCACTGGATAAGCGTGCGTGAGGGCAACCCCGATCACCTAATCACCTACGGCTTTTCAGGGCTTGACCTTTACTGGGCAAGTCCTCTGGAACTCTTTCCACCCTACGGAATACAAGCCGATGTCCTTTTTACAACCACCGAGCGGGCGTGGCTTCAAATGGATCATTTCATCACCGACCCAAGCGCCGCTTCGTTTTTTGAGGATGGGCATATCCAGATGCGGGGAACGCAGATACTAGGCGCGGCACTTTCAGGTGTTTTCCCCAGCGCCTTTGAAGGGCATGATTTTTTTATCTATTCCCCTTCCCCGCAGCGCCCTTCCCGCATCATCGTCATCGGCGACACCGATTTTGCCAGCGACATAATGGAAGTGGGTTTAAGCGAAGCCCGCAACCTAGATTTTCTGATCCGTTCGGCGGACTGGCTTTCGCTTAACGATGACCTGCTTCTCATACGCGGGCGGGAAGGAGCAGGCAGACTTGACCGCATTGCTGACCTTGAATTAAGAAGCGCTGTGATGTCGCTTTCTGTTTTCACCAACACCGTCCTCGTTCCGCTTGCCGTTGCGCTTGCGGGATTTATAGTGATATGGAGGCGCGCCGTAAAACTGCGCCAAAGTCATAAACAGGAAGGGGGAAAGCGATGAAAAAGGCGCGAAAAATGCCGTTCAAAAAAAAGCTAGTTTTTCTTTCATCTGCGGCCGCTTCGCTATTTTTGGTTTATGTCCTTACATTCGTTTTTGATCCCCAGCGTCAACAGACGAGTACTTTTGAGTGGCTGCCTGAGCGCTTGCATATTCTGGCGGACAGGATAGAAATTACAGGTCTTGAAGGCGGAAGCATTTTAGTCCGCCGAAACGATGTATGGTTTTTGCTTGCCGCCGGAAACGAATACCCTGTGCGCCAACAACGGGTGCAAGACCTTTTCGCCGCCCTTTCGCGCAGGGAAGCGTATAGTATCCGTTCAACTTCCCTTCATGCCCGCGAAAGCCTTGGTCTTTCCGCCGAAAACGCATCCCGCATTCTCGTGCGGGGCGGAATAGGGCTCCCGCTTTTGGATCTCTTCATCGGCATATCTGACGCGCTTGGCAGCTACGTATATGTGGCGGAGGCAGACAGGCGGGAAATATTTTCAGGTGTTGACCGTTTTTCAATCTTCACCGATTCCGGCCCAGAGTTTTGGCTTGACTTCCGCCTGTTCTCAGGCGGCGGGATTCCCAACGCCATCGTCCAGCAGGCGGAAGTTACCTTTGGCGGCGTTTCGTATACCCTGCGCCGTGAAGGGGCCGGCTGGGTTATTGTGGGCAGTGAGAGCCTTGACGTGGTTGCCCCGCGGGTGGAGGCGTGGCTAAGGGCGG
>WQRS01000168.1 GCA_009786615.1 Treponema sp.
TGGGTTTCATCCGACTTCAGTTGTGCCTATGCTGCTTGCTAGATTTCAAAGACTTGGCGGTACGGTAATGCTTGGTGTTCAAGGTTTAAGCCTCATTACCGACACAAATGGAACAGTGACTGCTGTGCAGCTAAGAGACGCTTTTTTCTATTACAGATTGATACCATCAGCTACNTAATTTGCGTATCACAAAAACATATTTATGCATTTTTCTTGACAGCCGGTAATATGGGTGTCATAATTTAAACTGNTTAAAAAACTTNACAAAGCTAGTCGTAAAAAGTTGTTATCCGGCACCGAATACTGCCTGTCNTAAAATTTGGGTTTTGAAATCAAATGGCAACTGCCATTTGATAATAAAAAGAAATAGGAGTGTCCACATGAAGAAACGTTTTATTGGAATTTTGGTGGGTGTCGTATTGGCGGCATCGCTGATTGTCGGGTGCGCCACAAGAGGGCGCACAGGGGTTTTCACAGGTTCATCAAGAGGTTATGGCGGCACGATAGTTGTTGAGGCTATCGTTGATCGCGGCGATATCCAAAGCCTTAGAGTGATCCAGCACAGAGAATCAACCCATTTGATGTATGGCCCTGCCTTCGATCGTGTAATTTCGGCTGTTTTAAATGACGGAAACCTCAACGTGGATAGAGTAGCGGGCGCGACCTTATCATTCATGGGTGTGCATGCGGCAACTGTTGAAGCCTTGACAGCGGCTGGCATTAACACCGCCAGAATGATGCGGCCCAGACCAGCTCATACGCCGCAAAACATAACAATGAGCGCTGATGTTGTTGTAATTGGTGCCGGCGGCGCGGGTCTTGCGGCGGCGGTTACGGCTTTGGAGTTGGGCTCAAGCGTTATACTGGTGGAAGCNAATTCAATAATTGGCGGTAATACCCTTATTGCGGGCAGNATCATGCAGGTAAGCGGCACTCCGCAGCANGCNGCGGCAGGTGTTGTGGATAATCCGGATAATCATTTTGCCTATACCATGTCCGGCGGAGATAATGTAAACAGGCCGGATCTGGTACGCATTCTGGTTGATAACGCCTTGGGCACAATGCAATGGATGGAAGCAAGGGGAACGTTGTGGACAGATGCGGTATTTGTCGGCGCAGGCACGACGTTTCCCAGGGCTATCAGCCCCGACACCAGTGTAGGAGCCTTAGGCACAGGCTGGGTTCAACCCTTCCAAAGAATTGTCGAAGATCCTGCCAGCAATGCACAAGTCCTGATGGATACCAGAGCTACCGATCTCATTATGGAAGGTGGAAGGGTAACCGGAGTTCGGGCAACAGGCCGCAACGGAAATGTGTATACCCTGACCGCCAACGATGGTGTGGTAATTGCTACAGGTGGATTTGCTGCAAATGTCCAGATGCGTATGCAGTACGATGCACAATGGGACGGAATGCTTACCGCCAGTATCCCCAATACCAATTTGCCGACCTTGCAGGGTGATGGTATCCGCATAGCTCAAGCAGTTGGCGCAAATGTGATAGACATGGGTTATATTCAGTTGCTTGCTTTTGGTTGTCCGCAAAGTGGTTCTCCGTTCAACTTCGCTGGTGGATTGTTTTTCATGGTGAATGAGCAAGGTTACCGTTTTATCAGCGAGAACGCCCGCCGCGATGATATGACAAAAGCCCTTTTCCAGCAAACCAATTCCAGAATGTTTTTCATTAACGATAACAGGGAAGTGGCTGCGGGAATATGGGCATCGGGTGAAGCCGATCATGCCGATCGTTTGATATATTATGGGTATGCCTATAGGGCTGATACAATTCCTGAACTTGCAAGAATGATTGGCATGGATCCCAACGTGCTGTTGGCAACTATTGAGGAATTTAACCGNATGGCAGCAGGTGAGATTCCCTGCCCCTTTGGGCGTAACTTTGCCATGATGCCGGGCGGAACNATTGACCTTCGATACCCGCCGTTTTACGCGAGTCCNCGAGTTCCGACCATCCACCACACCATGGGAGGTCTTGATATTGATACCAACACACGTGTAAGGGACGTTAATGGCAATGTCATCCCTGGATTATACGCGGCTGGTGAAGTTGTCGGCGGTGTTCACGGAACCAATCGCCTTGGCGGAAACGCAATAACCGAAGCATTTGTCTTTGGCCGCATAGCCGGAGAAAGTGCTGCACTTCGCAGATAACATGCAGCAACCCGCCATGTGCTGAAACTAAAAAGAGAGCAGGGGAAACCTGCTCTCTTTTTTGCGATGNCACCGAAACAGCCGCTACCTGAAAAATGCGCCGCNNGAAAAAGCCTCAAGTGACAACCGGCTTTTAACCCAAGCCCCCCATATTTCCAATGAAAATATTAACGCTTAAAAAATAAATGACAAGCGCTACTACATCCTTAATTGACGTTACAATCGGTGCGGAACCNGCCGCTTGATCAACTTTCAGTTTTATAAGCAAAAACGGCACAANGAATCCCAAAAGCGATGCAATGGTGATGGTAACAATGAGTGCAAGCCCAACGGCCATCCCCAGTTCAGGCATTCCTTGCCATAACGCGGCTATGATTCCTGTGAAAACGCCAATCACCGCGCTAATGCTAAAGCCAATACCGATTTCTTTCAGGAAGTGGTGGGTGAAGTTTTTTAACTGAATGTGCCCAAGTACAACTCCGCGCACAAAAACTGTGGAAGACTGCGTTCCTACATTTCCTCCCATGCCCATGATCACAGGGATAAAAATCGCGACAACGGCAATCGACTCAAGTGTTTGTTCAAAGCCGTTTATGACAAGACCTGAAAGCATTCCCACACCGAGCGTGATCAAAAGAATTGGAAGGCGCACTTTCCATATTTTCCATAAGCTGCCGAACACCAATACTTCGCTGCGGCTTGATTCGTTGTTGGTAACATCGGCAAGACCTGCATGGTCATATATGTCTTCGGTCGCTTCTTTTTCAAGAATATCAACCGCATCGTCAATTGTGACAATACCAACCAGACGCTCTTCAGCNTCAACAACCGGAATGGCCAGGAGGTCAAGGTTCTGCAAGATTTTGGCAACTTCTTCCTGATCGGTGTCGGTGGAAACACGNATTGGCTTTTTTAGCATTATGTCTTCCACNCGGGAATCGCTTTCGGCAACAATAAGGGCTTGCAGGCTAAGCACGCCGCGCAGCTTTTGCTCACTGTCGGTAACAAAAAGCGTGTACACCGTTTCTTTGTCTTTTGCCTGCCTTCGGACTTCCTCCAGCGCCTGCGCCGCCGATATATCTTTTTGAAGCGCGATGTACTCAGGGGTCATTATATGCCCGGCAGTTTCGCTTTTATAACCTTTAAGGACGTTGGTAACTTCCCGCTCCTCTTCCGAAAGAGAACTGATAAGAAGGGCAGAAACATTTTCCGGAAGCCCGTCAAGGAGCTTAATGCGGTCATCAGGCGCCAAAGCGTTAACCAGNTCTATTGTCTTTTGAGGCTCCAACGAACGCAAAAGATTCTGCTGAAGTTTTGTGTCAAGATGTTCAAAAGTACGCTGGGCGCAGGATTTTTCCAGCAAGAGAAAAACAGTCGTNTGATCCTGAGGTGTGAGGTCAATAAATGTATGGAGTATTTCCATATCNTCCGCACCGCCAAGCAAATATCTGGTAGTCTCAAAATCCTTGTTTTTTATGCTGGTTACAAGTGGTTCTTTTAACACAATGNCCTCCGCTTGCAATTGTATCAAGGTTGGGTGAAAATGTCGATGATGGGTAGAAAGGAGATAAAATGACTGAAAAATTAAAGGGCAAAAAATTGATGANAAACGGTCTGTTGTTAAGCGCAATATTGTTTGTAGCTTTTCCTGCGTGCAACAGCGGAGCATCAGAAAACAATTCAAACGGCAATGCTTTGCAGTATTACATTTTGCCGCCGCCTGTTACTGACGGAAATATCAGTGTGGAACGCGCGCTGGCAGAACGGCGCTCGCGGCGGCAATTCCAAAACAGGGCGCTTTCCGCGCAGCAGTTATCGCAAATTTTGTGGGCGGCATACGGAGTCACCTTACCGCTGCCGCAGCATCCCGGTTTGCGCGGCGGATTGCGCACAACACCTTCTGCAGGAGCGCTGTATCCGCTTGAAATTTTTGTCGCGGTCGGAAACGTGGAAGGCATACCAAGCGGCGTGTTCCGCTACATTCCAGCCGAGCACAAAATCGTGCGGACTTCATGGACAGA
>WQRS01000169.1 GCA_009786615.1 Treponema sp.
GAAGGTATCTAACCAAGGGGGTAAGTCCCCCGCGGACAGCATCGCCTATTTTCACAGCGACTTCAAACTTCCGCTTGTCTGTGCCCTCACCCGCGGCAGGTAAATAAAGTTCCGCCCGCGAGCCGAACTTAATCATACCAAACTGCGCACCCTGGCGGTATTCGCTGCCTTCTTTCGCCGCACAAACTATATGACGGGCAACCGCGCCGGTAATCTGGCGCACCAAAAGCTTATCAAAAGGCTTTACCGTCCGCGTCAAAAGCATGTCGTTTGATTCGTTTTTATAGCTGGATTCCTTTGACATGGCGTTTATGAACTTGCCCTTTTTATACGTAATTTTTTCCACACGCACCGAACACGGCACACGGTTGACATGAACATTAAAAACGCTTAAAAACATCCCAATCCGCAAAGCCTTTGTCCCGATTTCAGTTCCCTCAACTTCATCAATATCGGTGATAGTGCCGTCCGCCGGAGAGTAAAGAATATTTTCATCATAAGTTATCTTGCGGAGAGGATCGCGGAAAAACGAAAACATCCAGATAAGAACGGCAAAAAGGACAATCTGCGCAGGAATAAGCCACAACGCGGGGGCAAAAAATACAAACAAAACAACCATTACAACAAAAACCAGGATAGGAAAAACTGCAACCTGGGGCAAACCATACTTTGTCAGAGGTATACGCATAAAGAGAAGTTACTACAGAATATGAAAAATGGCTAGTAGGGAAATTGATAGGTTGGCAGATTTTGCCTTGACAATGAACCAAAAAAAGAACAGGAAACGGGAAGAAAGCGGAGAACGCACCATGTTTCTCGCTTTAGGAGCAAGCAAGACTGCTTTCAATCCCGGTTCCTGTTCTAAAAACTTTACTTAAAGACCTGCCGCCGCGTTTTCGCCGGCGATGCGGCCGAAGACAATAATGTCAATCATCGCGTTGCCGCCGAGCCGGTTGTTGCCGTGAATGCCGCCGACAACTTCGCCTGCCGCATACAGACCGGGTATAGCAACTCCGGCAGCGGAAAGCACCTGCGTATCGCTGTTAATCCGCACCCCACCCATCGTGTGGTGAATTGCGGGCACAACTTCGATGGCGAAAAACGGCGGTGAGGATAACGAACGCGGCATACTGGTGCGGCCAAATTGCGCGTCAATACCTGAGGCAACCGAGGCGTTGTACGCAGCNAGNGTAGCNGCCATTGCCNCCCCGCCGTCCGCCGCGCCTATNAGGACAGCAAGCGCCTGGGGCGTNTCNGCCTGATAAACNAAGCCGCGGCCTATATAGGCATTAATGACGGCAAGGCTTGCGCGCACCGAATCGTCAAAAACCAGAAACGCACTTCCGCCCGGCTGCGCAAGTATTCTTTCAGAGACCAGGTCGCGGAACCCCATTTCATCCACAAAGCGATTGCCGTCCCTGCTTGTCATGATTGCGCCGTTTCCGCGCACTGCCTCTGTGATCATTTCCCTGTCAGGCGCGTGGGTTGGGTGAGTTTGTATTTCTTCCATATCGACAAGACCTGCGCCGATGTTTTGTGCAAGGAGTATACCGCCGCCCGTGGCCCCTGGCTGGTTCGTTGTGGCAAAACCGCGCAATGCGGGAACAAGACCGGCTGCCATATCGTTATTAGCGCCAAAACCGCCTGCGGCAAGAATCACCGCTTGCGCCGTAACGGTGCGGTTCCTGTTGTTGTGCCTGACCCGCACTCCNGTCGCGCGGCCGGTATTGTCGGTTGTGATCGCGGTCACTTCGGCTTCAAGAATAATCGGGATTCCAAGCGCATACGCCCTGTTCACAAGCGCGGCGGTGACTTCAGGTCCAACAGGATTGCCGCCTGTGGGTCTGTGAGCGCGGTTGGCGGAAGCACCGCCAAGCCGGCCAACATCGCTTAAGTCAGCCCCCATGTCCGAAAGCCACTGGACTGCCTGCGCGGACTGTTCTGCCATAATGCGCACCAGTACCCTATCGTTGATATATCCGCCGCCTGCTATTGTATCTTCAATGAAAAGGTCTACGCTGTCTGTAATACCTGCGCGCGCCTGATACTGCGTTCCGGAGGCGTTCATGCCGCCTGTCGCCCTGATTGTATTGCCGCCTGCCATTCCCATTTTTTCAAAAATCACCACATCAGCACCCGCTTCTCTGGCGGCAATGGCGGCAGAAAGCCCTGCCCCTCCCGCTCCGATAACAACAATGTCGTGCGATGCACCAAACCCGGCACCGGCGGCTCTCGCTCCTCCGGCGCAGGAAAGAAAGGCGATACCAGCTAGTAACGCAAGCACAGTAACTCCAACCATCAATTTCCCAATTCTTTTCATTAAGTTAGCTCCTTGTGTTTTCTATAATCTATAGCGTAAGCAAAAGAGTTCTCTCAAACTTACACCCTATTTGAATGTAGCTTTATAATTGTCATTCTGTCAAATTTTTTAATCGATTTACGGATTGAATTTTCCCGATAAACTGTAGTATCATAACATATAAACCCTGAGGAAACTGGAGCGTGTTTCGGCCGCCCACGTCTTACACAGGGTGCCATTCCTCGTTTTCAACCGAAGCCTTCCTTGCGGTGGTCTTTTTTCGCCCTAATCATGAGACTCCTTCCAAAAATTGAACAGTAAGTCCTCTACGTTTTATTTCACATTCTTTGTTTTGCTTTCTCTCNCTGTTTATGCTCAGGAAGACCAAAACGCANATNCGCAACTTGATGAACAAGGCACAATTTATATTATTCACGAGATNGCTTTCGATGTTGAAGGCAGAAGTCTGCCTTTTGCGCTTATGNTGCGCGGAGGCTTTGAGGAAGGACGCAGGCTTTCAGACAGGCAAGAACTGGAAGCCTACATTGCTTTACGAAGGCAAACTCTCCTAAACCAGCGGGTACTGGAAGAGGTAGAGATTGAATACGTCTTGGGCGAGCGAGGGGAAGATGGTGAAGTGCCGGTGANGCTCCTTGTTTCCGTCAGGGATTCAAGGAACTTTATTATCCTGCCCTTCCCTTTGTATAGCTCTAGCGATGGTTTTAGCATGCGTTTGGGAATCTACGATTACAATTTTTTTGGAACCATGGGTTCTATTATGTCAGGCTTCGGTTATGGGCAGCGAGGTGATGACCGTGGCGTTGATTTTTGGATAGAGGCGGACATTTCGTTTTTCGCGGCCGGGCTTGAATGGAATGTATTGTCCTTTCATTACTTTCTATATGCATTCGGGCGCCCGGCTTTTTACCAAAACATGACAGGTATTGCCGTGCGGCTTCCGTGGCGTTCTGCGCCTTTAACGGTGGGTATCCGTCAATTTTTTACGGTGAATCAAGCGCCCAGCGCAGAAAGCGTGTGGATTTACGGACGTGACTTGTCTGATCTGTACGCTCCATACGGAACGACAGAAATTTTCGCCTTGCGCGAAATTGTTTTACTCAGCGCGTCCGGAAGTGCTGCCGCGGGTATTTCAGGCGATCTGGTTTATACTCCGGAACTGGCGGCGAGGGTAAACTACCCTTTTACGCATGAAAACCGGCCTTTAAGTGAGACGCATTCACCCAGCGCCACATTTAGCCATGCCTTAGACTTTGGCAGAATTGACTGGCTGGGCAATTTCCGCAGTGGGCTTTCACTTTCATTAAGCAATGCCTTCAACTGGTACTTTAATCGTGACGATGCCCCGTTCAGGGCATCCGTTGCCGCAAGCGCCGTTTACCACAGACCAATAACGGAATTTTTGGGCGTTTCTTCCCGGCTTATGTACCGCCAATGGTGGCAGTGGTCGGACAGGATGAACGACGGAAGCGGCGGCTGGATACCCCATTTTAACGCTGGGGATGTGATTCGCGGTGTTTTGGACAGCAATATGTGGAGGACACGCGACAGCGACATTTGGGCAGACCGCATACTCTCACTGAACGTGGATATTCCCATACGAGTGTTGCAATTCCATCCGTCGCGCTGGTTTAACAACCCACGTTTTGCCTTCTTCGANGTTGATTTGCACTTCTCTCCCTTCATAGATTTGGCGCTGATAAGCGGACCGTACAACATGTTGAAAGCCGACCCGCGCGAAGGCAGCCGCTTTGCCTTTGAGGACATAGTAGCAACATCAGGTTTTGAGTTCATTGTTTTTTCAGGCTTTTTCCGAAATCTCCAACTTAGGGTAAGTGCCGGTTATAACTTGCGAAACCCGCGCG
>WQRS01000170.1 GCA_009786615.1 Treponema sp.
ATCACTATAGTCAAGCAGATATTCCTGAAGCGTCATAAGCGCGTTTGGATGACAGTAATTTAAAATCTGACCTGACTTGCACAGCGACATAAACCTGTCACCAGTGCGCCCTTGCCTGTAACAGGCTGTGCAAAAACTTGGGATGTAATTTAATTCAATAAGCCAGCGCACAATTTCTTCCAGACTGCGGTTATCCCTAATGTCAAATTGCTTTGTATTTTCACTTTCCTCTTTTTCATAACCGCCGACACTTGTGCGCGAACCGCCTGATATTTGCGAAACGCCGGCATCAAGTCCCCTCTTTCTGCACTCTTCACTTTCCCGCGTTGAAACAATAATTCCCGTATACGGCACGCTGATTCGCAAGCACGCAACTATTTTCGCAAAGGTATCATCGGTGATGCCGCTGCCGAACGAAGACGGCGATATTCCTTCCGCAGTGCGCAAACGCGGAACACTCATCGTGTGCGGACCAACTCCGTGCGCCGCTTCCAAATGTTCAGCGTGCATGAGCATCGCAATAAAATCGTACAAATAATTATCAAGCCCGAATAAAACGCCGACTCCCACATCGTCAAGTCCCGCTTCCATTGCCCTGTCTAAAGCTTCCGTATGCCACGCATAGTTTGATTTTGGCCCGCTTGGATGCAGCTTTTCGTACTTTTCTTTATTGTAAGTTTCCTGAAAAAGAATATATGTCCCGATACCGGCGGCTTTGAGCATTTTATATTCATCAACTGTTGTTGCGGCAATGTTTACGTTCAAACGCCGTATCGCGCCGTTTTTGTGCTTGACACTATATATCGTTTTAATCGACTCAAGAATATATTCAATCGGGCTATTAACAGTATCTTCGCCGGATTCAATTACAAGACGTTTGTGACCAACATTTTGCAAGGCGATAACTTCATTTGTAATTTCTTCCTGAGTCAATTTTTTGCGCGGCATATTTTTATTGCCGCAGTTGTAAGGACAGTAAAGGCAGCCGTTCACACAATAATTGGAAAGATACAGCGGCGCAAAAAGAACAATCCGATTTCCGTAAAATGTGTCTTTAATTTTTTTCGCGAGCGAAAAAATATCATGATCACCGCCGCTCTCAAGAAGCAGCGCTGCCTCACGGTGATTCAAGCCTGAAAAATTTTCGGCTTTTTTCATTATGCTGTCAATTAAACTTTTATTGTTCCGGTTTTCCTCAACCCACGCCATTGTCGCAAGGATTTCTTCGTGGGATATAAACTCATCAGCTTTCGCTGATTTTATGTCATACATGATAGTCCCCTCTTGATACGACAATCTCATATCCGATTTTTTTTATTCGCTTCTGCATATCAGCCACACCTTCGGCGGCTTCAATTCCGGTACTTATTTTGTTATCGTACAAAAGATATTTCGCCCGCACATCCAGCGGAGAAAGGTTTGGCATTACAACATTAGCACCTGCAAAAATGCCCAATTCCCGTCCTTGCTCTTTATTAAGCGTCCCAAGCGCTGTTGTTGCAGGCAAAAGCAGGTTTGGAATCATAAGGCGCAGGATGGCAACAATATTCAGTGTCAGGCGCAAATCGCCCGGCTTCTCGTTTTTATAAGGCGTATCCGAATGCGGAAGGAATGGCCCCACGCCAACCATGTGCGGTTTTAGTTCCTGAATAAAAAACAAATCCTCAACGATATGGTCGAGGGTTTGCCCCGGAGAGCCGACCATTATACCGCAGCCTGTTTGAAAGCCAATATCTTTCAAATCGGCCAAACATTTTTTGCGGTTTTCAGGCGACAACTCAGGCGGATGAAGTGTCCGATAATGTTCGTTGTTTGCAGTTTCGTGGCGCAGCAAATACCTGTCCGCACCGGCGCTGAACAGGCACTGGTAACTTTCATAAGAGCGCTCACCCGCCGAAAGCGTTATCGCGCAATCAGGATATTCCTCTTTTATTGCGCGCAATATAGGAGCCAGAACATCATCAGAAAAAAACTCGTCTTCGCCGCCTTGCATCACAAAGGTACGAAATCCCAGCGCATAGCCTGTTTTACAGCACTCCAAAATCTGCTCTTGCGAAAGCCGGTAACGCTGTGCCTTTTCATTTCCTTTGCGCAGACCGCAATAATAGCAGTCGTTTTTGCAATAGCTGGTAAACTCAATAAGCCCGCGTATATAAATTTTCTTCCCATAAACTTCTTGCGCCTTTCGCTGAGCCCGTTCAAATAAGTAATCGTCCTCACAGGACAAAAGTCTCTTAAACTCAGAAGGAGAAAGAGTTTTTGACACCTCAAGTTTATCAATCAATTCTCGCATATCAGATTCACCTTCTTCCTCAAATTTTCATTTCGAGCTTATCAGATTTTTGTCAATGTGTCTTCTAGTTGTTGACAAAAATAATCATATATTCCATATATTACTTAAGGAATCAGTGATTCCTTAGTTATCTTCATAACATAGATTTGGCGCATTGCCAACGCTTACCTTTCTGAAGTACCATAAGGAAAACATGGCTTTCCCGCTCCCCTTCCATCCGCTCATTAACGAGTGGTTTTTAGAAACCTACAAAACCCCGACGCCTGTTCAGGAAGAGGCTTGGCCGCTGATCGTAGAAGGCGAGCACGTTCTTGCCATAGCGCCCACCGGAAGCGGCAAAACGCTCACCGCCTTTCTTGCCGCAATTTCGCGCTTTGCAAGCGGAACGTATGACGCGGGGAAACTTTCGGTATTGTATGTTTCGCCGCTTAAAGCGCTGAACGAAGACATAAGGCGCAATTTGACGCTGCCGCTTGAAGGAATCCGCGCGCACTTTGAAAAGGCGGGGAAGGCAATACCTGACATCAGAGTGCAAACCCGTTCAGGNGACACGCCGCAGGAAGAGCGCAGGCGCTTTCTTTCTATGCCGCCTTCCATTCTCGCGCTTACCCCTGAAAGCCTTGCCATCCTTCTNCACAACCCCAGAGGGCGCGAAGTGCTTTCAGGTGTGCGCTTCCTGATAATTGACGAGATTCACGCCGCTTTGGGCAGCAAGCGCGGCTGTTTCCTTTCCTGTCAGATTGACAGACTGGCAATGGTTGCCGGTGAGTTCCAGCGAGTGGCGCTTTCGGCAACGGTGAAGCCGCCTGAAACCGCGGCGGCTTTTGTCGGCGGCATTGGTATTGGCTATGCACCGCGCAAGGTTCGCATTGTAAGACCTGCCGGAAAAAAAGCGATAGACTTTCAGGTTGAGTTTCCGGAAAGTGATTCGGAAAGTGATGAAACTTCAGGAGAGGAATCCGCTGAAAAATCAAGCGGCGCTCATATCGGCAAACGGTATGTTAGCCTTGTGGAGTTTATCATCGCCCGTATAAAAGCGAATCCGCCCGGCGCTTCCATTCTTGTGTTTGCCGATGCCCGGCGCAGGGCGGAGCGCATTGCCTATTTCTTAAACCAGACTGCAGCGGCTGACTCTGCTTTCTCCGGTCAGCCTATTGCCTACGCCCATCACGGTTCGCTTGCAAAGGACGTGCGCCGCGAAGTGGAAAAGGCGCTTGCTTCAGGAGAAATTCCCTGCGTTGTGGCGACAGGTTCCCTTGAACTGGGAATTGACATAGGCGGAGTGGAAGAGGTGATTTTAGCGGGAAGCCCGTCTTCCGCGGCTACTGCCTTGCAGCGGGTGGGACGTTCCGGACACGGCGTTGGGCAAACAAGCCGCGGCTGGCTTGTGCCTTTTCACGGCATTGACCTGCTTCAAGCCACCGCGCTTTCAGGCGCTGTGCAGGATCGTGAAATTGAAGAAACACAATCAATAGAAAATCCGCTTGATATACTTGCGCAGATCATTCTTTCCCTTTGCGCCGAGCGCGAATGGAACGAGGATGAACTTTACGAAACGCTGCGCGGCTTTTATGTGTATCAAACGCTTTCCCGCTTTAATTATAACGGCGTCATCCGTATGCTTTCAGGCGCTTATGAATCGGCTTACCCTTCCAAGTCAGCAGAACCGGATAAAATCGAGCGCCTGAGGGAACTAAAGCGGCGTATATTCTTTGATGAAGAAACGAAAACACTTTCCGCCGCCCCCGGTGCGCTTCCCTTGCTGTACACATCAGGCGGGGTGATTACCTCAAAAGGCTACTATTCCATGCGGCTTGCGGCGGTTGCGGGAAACAATGATGGGGGAACGAAAATCGGTGAGTTGGAC
>WQRS01000171.1 GCA_009786615.1 Treponema sp.
GCATCAAACCATTGCACCCATTGGTTTAGCGCGTTAAAGTTAGTCCCATGAAGCCGGCTTACAAAAACATGATTACCGGTGAGAGCATCGGTTTTCTCAATNGCAGCCTCGCCCCCTTCAAACCAACTGATAACCCATTCAGGCATTTCCCGCCCTTCGTCCCGGTGCATAAAATCNATAACTTCAAACGGGCGTGATATTTCCAGAGGNGGAAGCGGTTCTTGAGTGGTGTAAAATTCAAAATCAGCATTACTTGCGCATGAATTAATCAGCAAAAGCGCAATAGCTGAAAAAATTATCGTTCTTTTCATCGGGCTTCTTCACAAAACACATTCATTGAGCTATTATAACGAATGCGCGCGACTCAAGCAATAATATATACAAAAAATCTTTTAGAAAATGTGCGAGAAGCGCGAAAAAGAGCCGGAGAAAACCGGAAAATATGCGTTCCGGTGAAGGCTGATGCGTACGGACATGGCGCGCTTGCTGTTTCGCGTATCGTACTTGAAGCCGGTGCTGACNTTTTGGCTGTTGCGGACACTGATGAGGCAAACGAACTGCGCAATTCAGGAATTGCCGCGCCCATTTTGCTTCTTTCACAAATCATGCCTGAGGAGTTGCCAAGCGCGGTCTCTCAAGAACTTGTGCCGATGGTTTCTGATGCGGCGTTTATTGAAGAAGCTGCCGTTGCCGCAAAACACCTTAACAAACAGCTTACCGTGCATTTGAAANTTGACTCAGGGCTCAGGCGGCTTGGCTGCCGCGCAGANGACGCTCACCTTTTGGCGGGGAAAATTGCTGAAAGCCGTTGGCTTTGCTTGGGCGGAGTGGCAACGCACCTTTCGGTTTCTGATTCTCTTGACCCAAGCGATATTGCGTACACAAAAGAGCAGCTTAGAGTTTTTTGCGGCGCTGTGGAAAACATAAAAAAAGCCGGAGTTGATCCGGGCATTGTTCATGCCGCAAACTCAGGAGCTTTTTTGTTTCATCCTGATGCTTATTTTGACATGGTTCGCCCGGGCATTTTTATTTACGGCTATTTGCCGGATGAGGTCGCCATAACTGGCGGAACCATAGATGGCGTCGGCAAAAACGCCGCTGAACTTTCGGTTAAGCCTGTGATGGAACTGCAAAGTAAGCTTGCTGTGATCAAAAAGGTAAAAAAAGGCGAAGCGGTTTCTTACGGGCGAACATGGATCGCCGCTGAAGATACGTTTATCGGGGTAATTCCTGCAGGATACGGCGATGGGCTTCCGCGGCGGCTTTCAAACGACCATCAAGTGCTTATTCGCGGCAAAACGTATCCAATTGCCGGAAGGATTTGCATGGATCAGTGTATGGTTGATTTGGGCAGAGAGCCGGACGCACAGCGCTGGGATGAAGTAACGATCTTCGGCCCGGATTTTATAACAGCCGCCGGTGTTGCAAAAAAAACAGGAACCATCCCCTACGAAATAACCTGCGGAATCAACAAACGGGTTCCAAGAATATATTTGCCGTAAACAGTGCTTTGCGCTTTGACAGAATGCCGAGAGCGTAATACAATACCAATCATGTCTGATTTAAACACTTTGATGCGCTCTATTCCGGCAATGGATGAGATTTTAAGTTTACCCTGGGCGGGGACGTTTTCCGCTTTGGTTGGGCGCGAATATGTGAAAAAAATAATTTCACAAACGCTTTCAGGAATCCGGGACGAAATCTCTTGCGGAAAACTTGCAATTTCAGGCGGTGATGCCAAAAATGCGATTTCAGCCATTGCGGCAAATCGCGCAATAGCCCTGCTTGAAAAAAAATCTTCAAGCAGTTTAGAGAGCGTTGTTAATGCCACAGGCGTTATCATTCACACAAACCTTGGGCGCGCCCCTCTTGCCGAAGATGCTGTGAAGGCGGTGCAGAATATTGCCGCGTCATACAGCACACTTGAATATTCAAAGGAATCAGGCGCGCGCGGCGGGCGAAATTCGCATATTGAGTGGCTTATTTGCCACATAACCGGGGCGGAAGCCGCGCTTGTAGTGAATAACAACGCCGCCGCCGTGCTTTTGGCGCTAACGGCTGCCGCTTCGGGGCGGGAAGTTATCGTTTCCAACGGCGAATTGGTGGAAATCGGGGATTCTTTTAGGATTCCTGACATACTTTCCTTTTCAGGCGCGGCGATGGTGGCGGTCGGCTGCACAAATTCGAGTCGAATTTCCGATTATCGCAAAGCAATCACTGAAAAAACCGCCGTTTTGCTCAAAGTTCACCCTTCAAATTACCGTATACAAGGTTTTACCGCCGCCGCAAGCCGTGAAGAATTAGCCGAACTGGCTTCTTCGCAAGGGCTTGTGTTCATGGAAGACCTTGGCAGCGGGCTTTTGTGCTCACTCGGCATCCCTTTCGCCAACATGGAACACTCCGTCCGCGATTGTTTGCAGGCGGGAGCCGGACTTGTGACGTTTTCAGGTGACAAGCTGCTTGGCGGCCCGCAAATCGGTGTGGCTGCCGGGTCAAAAGCCGTCATCGACAAAATGCGCTCGCACCAGTTGTTGCGCGCATTGCGTGTGGATAAAATGACGCTTGCCGCTTTCGAGGCGACTTTGCGTATGTACATTACCGAGAGGCAAAGAGAGATTCCTGTGATCAACATGATAGAAGCGGACGCGGGCGCACTGCGAAAAAAAGCCCNGCGTCTTTGCCGCGCGCTGGAGCAGAAGGCTCGCAGTATTGGCGCGGATGACGTTACCGTTACGACGGTACAGACCGAAGACGCTATAGGCGGCGGCGCTTTCCCCACCGATATTCTTCACGGTTTTGGAGCAGCTATACGTTCGGCTTCTACAAAGCCTGAAATCCTTGCCGCATCGCTGCGGACAGGCGCAGTTCCGGTAATTCCCGGTATTCAAGACGGGCAAGTCGTTCTTCACGTCCGCACTTTGCTGGCAGGTGATGAGCAGAAAATCGCCGAGACCTTCGCCGGCGCTCTTTCCGCGTCCGGAAAGGCAGGTGCGTGATGGAATATCCGTTTACACTTGGGACAGCCGGACACATCGACCACGGCAAAACTTCGCTGGTGAGAGCTCTAACCGGCGTTGACTGCGATCGCCTTGAAGAAGAAAAGCGCCGCGGCATAACGATAGAGCTGGGCTTTGCGCCCCTTCATCTGCCGAACGGGAAAATCGTGAGCATAGTTGACGTTCCCGGGCACGAGCGCTTTATCAGGCAGATGGCGGCGGGCGCTTCCGGCATGGACGCGGCGATGCTGGTAATTGCTGCAACCGAGGGAGTTATGCCCCAGACCAAAGAGCACCTTGATATTCTGAATCTGCTCGGTGTCAGATGCGGGCTTGTGGCTTTAACCAAAAAGGATTTGGTGGATGCAGAAACGCTTGAAATCGCCACCGCAGAAGTTGCCGATTTGATTCAGGGGACTTGCCTTTCCGGCGCGGCAATTATTCCGGTTTCGTCGATAAGCGGTGAGGGCGTTCAGGAAATTTTGGCGGAAATAGGGAACTTGATAGACAACATTTCGCCGCGGAAAGGTTTTGGCGCGTTCTTTCTTCCCATAGACAGAGTTTTCAGCAAAAAGGGCTTTGGAAGCGTTGTTACAGGAACAGTCAGTCAGGGAACAGTCGCCGAAGGGGATGAGGTTGAAATTATGCCATCAGGCGCTGTTGGGAGGGTGAGATCGCTTCAAACGCACGGAACGAAAGCTCCCACTGCCCAGAGCGGTCAGAGGGTTGCAATTAACCTTTCAGGTATTTCCCAGGATGAGATGGAGCGAGGGGATACGGTGTGTGCAAAAGGCGCGTTCATCCCCACTGACTGCATAAGCGCGTACCTTGACGTATTGCCTTCCACCCGCGAAGGCGTGGCTCACTGGCAGCGGGTCAGGCTTCACGCGGGAACGGTGGACGTGGTTGCGCGCATCTCGCTTTTGAACCTGAACAGCGATGAGCAAAAGCGCGTTTACCCTCCGGGAAGCGGCGGCCCCGTTCAGATTTTGCCCTTATCGAAAATCACCGTTGCCTGCGGACAGCGTTTTGTGATACGCCTGTACAGCCCGCTGATAACAATCGGCGGCGGGCGGATCATGCTGCCGAATGCTTCCCTTGTGCGGAACAAAACCGAGCGCAGCACCAAAGCCCAAGCTCTTACAGCCCTTGCCGC
>WQRS01000172.1 GCA_009786615.1 Treponema sp.
TTGGCTTTTGTTCCTGCCTGCAAAACAGCCTCGGCAATTTGGCGCAAATTAAAATACATATCTGTGCAGCTAACAATGCCAAAGCGAATACATTCCGCCAGNGCCAAAAGAGTCCCGGAGCTTACACAGCGTTCATCCAGCTTGCTTTCCGCCGGNAAAATGTGATCGAAAAGCCATTCCTGCAGGCGGTAATCATCGGCATAACCGCGCAAAAGCGTCATAGGCATATGAGTGTGCGCGTTGATAAGACCGGGCATTAAAAGTTTGCGGTTGCCGTTTATTGTGCGTGCGGCAAATTNTTTTGGGCGTTCTTTTCCAACGTACGTTATTTTTTGACCGCTCACACCGACATAACCGTTAAACAATACGGGCGCGGCGGAAGAAGCCGGATCACCTGAAAAAGCATTTTGCTCGTCCATAGTAATCACAAGAACGTCGCTAAATAAAATATCCATTTTGCACCTTGGTATTACCAATCAAATATTCTAACTTTTGCGCAAAAATTCAAGCAAAAGCCGGCTGAAACGATCCCGCGCCGCCTCGCCTTCACGCAAAACTTCTTCCTCGCTTAACGGCTGATCCAAAACACCGGCCGCCATATTTGTAACAAGCGAAATGCCGAGTATCTTCATGCCAGCTTGCACCGCGCACAAACATTCGTACACAGTTGACATCCCAACCACATCGCCGCCAAGCATCCTGAACGCCCGAATTTCCGCCGGAGTTTCGTACTGCGGTCCTGATGCATAAAAATAAACACCATCTTTTAATTCAATTTCCTGCGCGGCGGCAATTTCTTTGACAAGGCGTATGTAATCCCTGTCAAACACATAACTCATGTCAGGAAAACGGGTTCCGAACTCAGGGATATTTTTGCCGATAAGCGGATTGGGAAAACTCAACTTTATAAAATCGTTAAGAGCTACCAAGTCACCAACCTTGTAAGATAAGTTTATGCCGCCGGCTGCGTTTGTAACGATTAACGTCTGTACACCAAGAAGCTTTGTTACNCGCACAGGATATGCAGCTTCNTCAGCAGAGTANCCTTCGTAAACATGAAAGCGCCCCTGCATAACCATTACTTGTTTTCCCCCCAAATTGCCGCAGACAAAACGCCCNGCATGTCCGGGCGCGGTTGATGTCTTAAAGTNCGGAATCTCGCTGTATGGAATGTAAACGGGATTTTCCACATCTTCCGCCATAACGCCCAAACCGGATCCCAAAATCAACAAATGCGAGGGGGAAAAGCCGCCAAGCTTGCCTTTTATATAATCGGCACTTTCTTTGTAATGATAAAACTCTAACATAGGCTACATCAAACCGGCAAGCGTAAGGTAATCGAGCTTTTTGCCGTCTTTGTACACGCGCATATTACCCGCGCTGATTTCGTCAATAAGCGCAGCTTTTCCGTTTACTAAACCAAACTCAACTTTGATGTCGTAAAGCTCAAGTCCGCGTCCGCGCAAATCCTCTTTGATGATGTCGCAAACTGTAACAGCTTGGCTGCGTATTTCGTTGTATTGTTCAGCGGTCATCAAGTTGAGCGCGGTAAGGATTTCAGGTGTCAGCGGCGGATCATCCCGCGCATCGTCTTTTAAAGTTACTTCAAAAACGTTATTAAGCGGCTGCCCTTCCTCGCAATAATCGCCAAAGCGCCTGATAAAACTTCCTGTTGCTTTGTAGCGAATTACAAATTCAAGCCCTTTTCCAAAAATTGTAGCAGGCAATACAGTCATTTNGTTTTTTGACAAATCCGCGCTTACATAGTGCGTGGAAATGCCGCGCTTGTTCANCAGTTCAAAATAATAAACTGACATTTTCAACGCGCCGNTTCCAACACCGGCAACTGAACCGATTACCACATTTCCGCCCGGATCAGATTCGCCTGACGGATGACCTGTAACTGTGTCCTTGAATAGAAGAGAATAATTGCCGCATGATAATTTGTAGACTTCTTTCGTTTTTCCGCTGTATACGAGTTCCATAATATGCCTCACGTTGATTAAACTTTTAGGGTTTTCAAATAATGCAAACAATGTGCGGTTTTGAAAAGCACCATTTTGCTTTAGAATATAAATTTTTGCATATTCAGGCAAGTGGGCAGTAAGATACTACAAACGCGCAAGGTTTTTCGCGCGTAAATGCCTCACGGCGACTTGCCCGTTTGCCGATAGTATGGTACAGTGTAATTGGGATGAGTATGCTGAAGGACTTCTCTGATAAGAACATAATATCGCTTCTCGGCTCCCGTACACGTTGGTGTAAACGCGCTTGCAAAGAAATAATCAACAGAAAAGATGATTTTATTCCTCTGCTTTTGAATGTGCTTGATGAAGCAATTACAAAACCTGAGTTATTTGCCTATGAAGAAAAAAACGGAACAACTGAACATATTCCTGCGGCGTTGTTACTTGCCCAGTTTCGTGTGCACGAAGCTTATCCGCGTTTAGTTAATCTCATAAGTTACAGCGAAGATCTCGCTAATCGTTTATGGGGCAATATACTTTTGGACGGATATGTGCCGGTACTTCGCGACACATTTAACGGCGAGGCGTTTTTGCTGCCTCACCTTATGGAAGAAAAGTCAGTTTCCCACTGGTCAAGAGCGATGGCTGTGCGGGCGTGGGGAATGCATTATTATGACGGCTTCCTTACCCGTGAAGAAATTTGCGGATGTTTTCGCCGCCTCATACATGACGTGTATGCTGATTCGCCGGGCAAAGAAGGTTTAACAGTTTTAACATTTATTGCACACACCATAAGGAAACAACAACTTGAAGAATTAATCGATGATGTTAAAGCCATTTATCAAAAAAGCGGAATTAATGAATTTCTGGAGGAAACTTTAGATGAATTCATAAGCAGCTTTAATGATCCAAAACACAAGGCCAAAGATTTTCATGTGGACAATACAATAGGAATGCTTGAAGAGTTGAAATGGTTTAGCGGGGAAAAAAGCGATGCAAAAGATTCAGGCTATAATAACGAAAGCGGCGAGTCACGCAATTTTGAGGAAAGTAAGTTTAATAAAAAACCGGACGAAATAGGAAGAAACTCACCCTGCTCTTGCGACAGCGGCAGAAAATACAAAAACTGCTGTTTGGTCAGGTAACAGATAACGTGAAAATTCTGGTTATTGGAGGCGCCGGATATATCGGCAGCCATGTTGTTCAGGAATTACTTGAACGAGGTTTTTCTGTTACCGTTTACGATAATCTTTCCAGCGGACTTAGGCAAAACCTTTTCCCGCAAGCCGGTTTCGCTTACGGCAGCATCATGGATTACAGTGAGCTTTCCCGCGTTTGCCGCGCCGGATTTGACGCGGTGGTGCATCTTGCCGCTTTTAAAGCCGCAGGCGAATCAATGCGTGAACCGGAAAAGTATTCGCTTAACAACATCAGCGGAACAGTGAACATTCTTAACGCTATGGCAGAGTCAGGAATCAAACATTTGATTTTTTCCTCAAGCGCGGCAGTTTATGGAGAGCCCAAATATCTTCCTGTTGACGAAAATCATCCGCTGGAACCGGAAAACTACTACGGTTTCACCAAATTGGAAATTGAGCGCTTCATGCTTTGGTATGAAAAGCTAAAAGGCATACGCTTTGCAAGCCTGCGTTATTTTAACGCAGCCGGATATGACGTAAACGGAAGGCTCAGCGGACTTGAGCAAAACCCCGCTAATTTGGTTCCTGTGATCATGGAAACCGCTGTTGGCAAACANAAAGAGCTTTTGGTTTTCGGGAACGATTACGACACACGTGACGGCACATGTGTGCGCGATTATGTGCACGTAAACGATCTTGCTTCCGGCCACGCCAAAGCGCTCGATTACATCTGCAAAAACGAAAAAAGCATTACCGTCAATCTGGGCAGCGAAAAAGGCACAACCGTGACTGAGATGCTTGAAGCCGCGCGCCGCGTTACCGGCCGCCCAATCACGGCACGTATTGTCGCACGGCGCGAAGGGGATCCNGCCTCACTTACCGCATCATCCAAAGCGGCCTTTGAGCTTCTTGGCTGGACAGCGAANNATTCTGACATTGAAACGCTCCTTGGCAGTACATGGGAAGTGTATAAGAAACGATAAGGTATTCACCTTTGTTTACCGATTACTATAGTATATGGAAGCAGGAACAAGCTCTGCCGCCGC
>WQRS01000173.1 GCA_009786615.1 Treponema sp.
GGAGGCGGCGGCAGTGGGGGATTTTGTGTTCCTTGCCGTGAAGCCGCAAATACTCAAAAATGTGCTTGAAGAAATTGCCCCAGTGCTCAAAGAGCGGCTTTCTCAGGCGGCTTCGGGCAACAGCCCTGAGCCTGTTTTGGTCTCCATGTCGCCTGGCTGGTCAATCGAAAAGATACAAAGCGTTTTGGGCGTAAAAGCGCCTGTGGTGCGCACCATGCCCAACACACCCTCGCTTGTCGGCAAAGGTGTGATCGTTTTGGCGGCATCGGCGGAAGTGCCTGAAGAAAGGCTTGAAGTTCTTGAAAAAATACTCAAAGGTGCGGGTCTTGTTGACCGCATTGAAGAAAAATACATGGATGCGATAACAGGAGTTTCAGGTTCAGGCCCTGCTTTTGTCTGCCTTTTTATCGAAGCGCTTGCGGACGGCGGTGTTCGATCGGGGCTTCCCAGGGACAAGGCGCTGCGGTACGCCGCCCAAACGGTGCTTGGCTCTGCGGCAATGGTTTTGGAAACGGGCAAACATCCGGGGGAGCTAAAAGACATGGTAACATCGCCCGGGGGAACCACCATCGAAGGCATTGCCGCGCTGGAAAACGGCGCGTTTCGGGCGGCAACAATGAATGCTGTGGAAGCGGCGCGGCGGCGGGCGGCGGAACTGGGCTAGCGGTTAATACGTTACGCGGAAGCTTTTGTACTCGCCTGAGGGCTTTACTTTTTCGCTTTCAACCGCATCCACCCTCGACCCGGGCGGTCCGCGGTGTAGCCACTGTTCCAAGGTGATGAGCTTTTCCGGATGTCCTTCAGCCCAAACTTCCACGTCACCGGAAGAAGCGTTTCTCACCCAGCCAAAAAGCCCAAATCGCCTTGCCTCACTCACGCAGGCTTGCCTGAAACCCACACCCTGAACCCGCCCTTGGACACGGGCAAAAAAAGCGGCTTTTATTTCGTTCCCGCTCATGCATCGCTCCCACTACCGTATGTTTATTAAGCGCTTCTGACCTTTGAATCAAAGAGATTTTCCAAACTCTTTATCTGTTCTGCCAGCTTCTCTATATCCAAAGGCTTTGTCAACACGGCATCAGGCGTATATCCCCCTCCTAAATCAAACGAATCTTCAGCCATAAGAAGAACAAACGGCCTCCCGAAAACAGAATTCTTTTTAATAGTCTGGATAAATTTTGGNATGTTGCCCCCTTTCAGTTCCGTGTCCAAAAGAACAAAACCGGGGGTTTCTTCAGTAAATTTCTTGCCCACTTCAAACCAATCGGTAGCTTGAATAATCTTATAGTTGGGTAGGATTTCTTCAGCATGATTTTTTATAAAATCGTTAGAAATTTTATCTGCGGCTATCAAAATACTGTCCCAGTTGGCAGCCTCCGTTAGAATTTGGCGAACATCGCCTGAAACATTCATCCCACGTTTGTCAAGGAAGGCGGCTAAATCTTTCGCGTAAACCCTGTACTGCCCACCTGGAGTAGTAAAAGCTCTCAAATGACCGCTACGTATCCAGTTAATTGCAGTCTGATTAACAACCCCACAAATATTAGCGACTTCCAAAGCGGAAAAAATACGAATTCGCTTTATACTTTTTGCCATAACTCCTTCCTTTTTAAAATTTCTTTCAGAATTCCTTTCAACATGGTATACTTTCTTTGTCAAAATTTCAACAAAAAATGAAAAAAAATATAATTTAAGCGGAATTTTTACTAAATCTAGGGGAGAATTCGTTAATTTTTACATGAAAATCTTGCCAAAATCCCAAAAATGACAAAAATGTCCATTATCACCACTGTAAAAAAGGCAAATTGAGAGATTTTATACATTTTACATGGAAAAATCAGGCAAAAACTTCATCAAAATACCGATCTACAGTTTTTAATGAAAAACCTTCGTATTTTAACAGTGATTTTTTTAAAAAAGGCGCAGAATTATGGGGAAAATGGAGCTTTTNCACAAACTTTAAGAGCATATCATATTCAGTTTGGCTATCAAGGACTTTATCAAGAGCCTTTAGAGAAGAGTGCCTGTCTATACCGCGCTTGCTTAAAGCGGCAAGCAGCCATTGCGGGGAATAGGGCTTTTTTAAAGCAAGGCGAGCGTGAAGCCACGCTTCCGCATACCGCTGATCGTTAAGTAAATTTTGTTGAGCGAGGTGAGAAACCACCTCTTTTGCCGCTTTTATGCTGAATTTCCGTCTGCGCAACTTAAGTTCAAGCCCAAAAGCATTCTGCTCCGAGCGCGCAATGAGCGCAAGCGCGGCTTTTTCCGCCTGAAAGCACTCCGCGGCAAACTTAAAAGCGCTTTCTTCTTGCGCTGAAAGCTCATCAAGAGTTTTCAGCGACTCAATGTCTTTCCGTCCATCANAGAAAAACCACTGTGGAAGATAGTTTGTTGAAATTACAAGNGAGGTTTCATCGGTTAAACCGTTATTGAAAACGACCTNAACTATCCCATTTGACTGGGAAGTTTGCGCTTTCAAANAAATNACCCTCACAGGAACACTGAATAATACTATTAGCGTTTGGAGAACTGGAAACGCCTTCGGGCACCGGCTCTGCCGTATTTTTTCCGCTCGACCATACGGGGATCGCGGGTAAGATACCCGTTGCTCCTAAGGCTNGTATAGTTTTCTTCGTCAACTTGGCAAAGCGCNCGCGCAAGACCGTGCCGGCATGCGCCAGCCTGTCCGTTTGTTCCGCCGCCATGCACGTTAATGAGTATATCAAATTTATTTTCGCTTGAAGTCACCATAAGGGGCTGGCGTACCATAAGGACGTGCTCACCCTGGGGAAAATACTTAACAAGCTCTTTNCCGTTTACCGAAATTTTCCCACTGCCATCTCTAACATACACACGCGCCACTGAAGTTTTTCTGCGACCGGTTCCTATACCAAGATTCTTCATNTACTGTAACCCCGTCCTACAATTCTAGTTTTTCAAGCTTCTGGGCTGCATGGGGGTGTTCTGCCCCTGAATACACCTTTGCGTTAAGGAACAATTTCCGTCCCAACGGCCCTTTTGGAAGCATCCCCTTAATCGCCAGCTCCAGCGGGGAACAAGGGTGCTTTTGAATTAGTTTGTCAAAAGTCGTCGTTTTCAAGCCACCGGCGTAACCAGAATGGCGATGATATTCTTTCTGTTCAGCCTTTCGCCCTGTAACCGCGATTTTTTCCGCGTTTATGATAACCACATAATCGCCAACTTCCTGATGCGGCACAAAAACCGCTTTTTCCTTCCCCCGAAGAATGGAGGCTACCCGCGCGGCGACCCTGCCCAAAACTTGCCCTTCGGCATCAAGCAAAAACCACTTTCGTTCCACTTTCGCAGGCTTAACAAATACTGTATTCATACTATAACCTTTCTCAAAATAAGTAAGCGTGAAACATTATACTGCATAAAAACAGGAAAAATGTCAAGCGGTTTCAGATGAGTTTCCATGGCAAAACCAACATTGACAAAATTTGCCTTTGGTGGCACAATCCTAATCTTGCGGCTGGGTAGGAAGCTCATGGAGATTTCTTACAGGTGTCTACAATGGTATGATACTTTCGCGAAAAGGCAAACTCGTCGCAGTCCCAAAGAAGTACGCTTTCCAGAATAAGGAAAAATGTCCGCCGTATGGCGGCTTTATAATATAAACACAGTTACAGGAGGTATCTGTTATGAAATTGGGTGTATGTTTAAGTTTTAACGGCAACTGCAAACAAGCGGTTGAGTTCTACACAAAGGTGTTCGGGGCAACCGATGTCATGATGATGTCATTCGGCGATATGCCGCCAATGCCCGGAAGGCAAGAACTAAGCGAAGAAGACAAGGCCAAGATATGCCACGCAGAGATGGTTATACTGGGACAAAAAGTCATATTCAGTGACTTGTTGGGAGTGGAGTATGTTTCGGGGACGAATATGGTATTGTCNTTGACAAGCGGTGATGAAGGTGAGATTAAAAAAGCATTTGAACAATTGTCAGAAGGCGCAACAGTCCAAATTCCTTTGGGAAAAACGTTCTTTAGCCCTGCATTTGGGACCCTTACCGACAAGTTTGGAACAAAATGGCATTTGACAGCTGAAATGCCAGCCTAGAACTAGATTTTAATGTAATAAAACGGCCGCGTCTTTTCAGGTGCTGCCGTTTTATTGTTTGCTTTTGTA
>WQRS01000174.1 GCA_009786615.1 Treponema sp.
ATCGTAGAAGGGCTTAATGTTTCCAATATCCAGATAATCATAGTGGTGCTTTCTGCGCTGCTTATGCTGATGCTTAACTACATTGTCAATTATACCAAACACGGCAAAGCCATGCGGGCGGTTTCGTTTGACCTGCAGGCGGCAAGCCTTATGGGAATTTCGGCGAACCGCATTATCGCCTTCACCTTTGCGCTGGGGGCAACGCTTGCAGGCGCCGGTGGCGTATTGTTTGCCTCGGCGTATCCGCTGGTTCATCCCACAATGGGCATGATGCCGGGTCTTAAGGCGTTTGTTGCCGCCGTACTNGGCGGCATCGGTTCAGTTCCGGGGGCGATGCTAGGGGGNTATGTACTTGGCATCGCGGAAATATTCGCTGCCGGATTTATTTCNGTGCAGTTTGCGGACGCGATTTCTTTTGCGATTTTAATTGTTGTTCTCCTGTTCAGGCCCTCGGGGATACTGGGGAAGAACTATAGAGCTAAGGTGTAGTATGCCTGATACATTGCAAGGGGGAAACCTCACTTCCGGCGGACGCCGCTTGACCTTCCCTGTTAAATCAACTCTGATATTGTCTGTCGTAGCNGTTTTCGCGGTAATGTTTCCNCTCATGTTGCATAATGTCGGCGTACTGGGAACCTACTGGATGTTTGTGTTGACCCTTGGCGGGGTCAACGCCATNATGGCTCTTTCGGTCAATACGATTGTCGGCATCACAGGGCAGCTTTCCCTTGGGCAAGCGGGCTTTTTGGCGATTGGCGCGTATTCGTTTATCTTTTTCTCTGTGGACGTTGGCTTGCCGCTGCCACTTGCGGCGCTGTGCGCTGTGTTTCTTACCGCNCTCGCCGGCTTTCTTATCGGTTTCCCCGTGTTAAAGCTTTCAGGCGATTACCTTGCCGTTGTAACGCTCGGTTTCGGCGAAATTATCCGAGTGGTTGCCAACAATCTCCCCGATATAACATGGGGCCCCAACGGAAGAACCTTCCTTACCCCGCTTTTGTTTAACCGCCCTTTGGGATTTATCGTCATAACTATCACGTTGATCGTTGTCCTCACCCTTGTGCAGAACTTCCTCCGCTCAAGTTACGGCAGGGCTATCAAAGCCTGCCGCGAAGATGAAATCGCCGCCAATTCAAGCGGCATCAATGTGTTCCATTACAAGATGATAGGCTTTGTTATCGCTGCGGCTATCGCGGGTATTGGCGGATGCCTGTTTGCGATGGTCATTGGTATTGTTTTGCCCATGGACGCTAATTTTCTTAGGTCTATTGACTATCTCATTTTCGTGGTTTTTGGCGGTATGGGTTCCATGACCGGCGCTATACTGGCCGCATACGCCCTGACTATCCTGCAGGAGTTTTTGCAGATGCTTCCCAGAGCCGTGCAGGATCTCAGACTTATTGTGTACGCTATCGTCCTCATACTTATAATGATCTTCCGGCCCAAAGGACTTTTGGGCATGAGGGAATTTTCCTTTGTGCATAGCTGGGACGCGCTGGTTAACGTTATAAAAAGAAAAACCAGCAAATTAAAGGGGGAGGCGATATGAGCCAGGACGAAAAAAACCTCCTCCTAAAGATAAACAACCTCTCCATCGTGTTCGGGGGCTTGAGGGCAGTCAGCGGTTTTTCGGCGGAGCTTTACAAAGGTGAACTTTTGGGGCTTATAGGTCCCAACGGCGCGGGAAAAACAACGGTCTTTAACATGGTTTCAGGCATTTATACCCCGACCGAGGGTGAAATTACGTTTTGGGACAAGCAGGGCAAAACACAGCACGTTGGAAAGAAAACTCCGGCGGCGCTAAATATCATGGGTATTGCCCGCACCTTTCAGAACATCAGGCTTTTTGGAAACCTGACTGTGGAAGAGAATGTTCTTATTGCCCTTCATTCACACCGTGTTGCAGGGCCCCTGGAAGTGCTTCTCCGGTTGCCCCGTTTCCGCAAAGATGAAGCGGATATGGCAGAAAAAACGGATAAAATCCTTTCCCTTTTCAAGATTGCAGGCAAGAAGAATGAGCTTGCCAGAAACCTGCCCTACGGCGAACAGCGTAAACTGGAAATTGTCAGGGCATTGGCCTCTGATCCAAGCCTTTTGCTTCTTGACGAGCCGGCTGCCGGGATGAACCCCCAGGAAACCGAAGAACTTATGGAGCTTATCACGTTTATTCGGAAGGAATTCCGCTTGACTATACTTCTTATCGAGCACGATATGCATTTGGTAATGGGCATTTGCGAACGAATTATTGTACTGGATTACGGCAGAACCATTGCCGAAGGGCTACCGGAAGAAATCAGGCAGAACCCGGCGGTTATTAAGGCGTACCTTGGGGAGGATGCGTTTCATGGCTAATCCCTTGCTGAAAGTCGAAAATTTAAACATCCACTACGGGGCGATTCAGGCGTTGCGCGGCATTTCGTTTGAAGTTGATGAGGGGGAAATTGTCACGCTCATCGGCTCAAACGGGGCGGGGAAAACGACAACCTTGCACGCCATTTCGCACATCATACGGAAAACATCGGGAAAAGTTTTTTTTGAAGGGAAGGACATCACCGCCTTGCCGCCGGATAAGATTGTCGCTGAAGGTCTTGTTCAAGTGCCTGAGGGCCGCCGCGTTTTTGCGAATCTTTCGGTTAAGGAAAACCTTGACATGGGAGCATATATACGCAGCGACAAAAACAGCATCAAAAAAGATATGGAAATGGTTTTTGTGCTTTTTCCCCGCCTTAAAGAGCGAATAAAGCAGCTTGCAGGCACGCTTTCTGGGGGTGAGCAGCAGATGCTGGCGATGGGGCGCTCCCTTATGACCCGCCCGCGCCTCCTGCTCCTTGATGAGCCTTCCATGGGGCTTGCTCCCATTTTGGTGGATGAGATCTTTTCCGTGATCAGGCGGATTAACCTGACCGGCACAACTATTCTGCTTGTGGAGCAAAACGCTTACAAAGCCTTAAATCTTGCCACAAAAGGCTATATACTTGAAACAGGCAAAATTGTAAAAGGCGGAGCCGCCGCCGATCTTAAAAAAGATGANGCGGTTAAAACCGCTTATCTTGGAGGTACCAGATGATTATTGACCGGGTTATGGCAAAAAATCCGTTTTNTATAAATCCTGANATGCCCATAAACGATGTTCGTTCTCTTATGCAGAAAGAGAAAGTCGGGCATCTTCCGGTGCTTGACAAGTCCAATANGCTGGTTGGACTTGTGACGAAAAAGGATCTGCTTCAGGCGCTGCCGTCTTCGGCAACCAGCCTTGATATGTACGAGATAAGCTACCTCATTTCCAAAATGACGGCAAAAGACGTGATGGTTAAATCGGTTATCACTGTTACCGAAAACGAAGTTGTAGAAGAAGCCGCGCGCATCATGGCGGATAACGAAATAGGCTGTTTGCCGGTTATGCGGGACAAGCTCCTTGTGGGNATTATCACGGACACAGACCTTTTTCGTGTGTTTTTGAAAGCGTTTGGCGTTCGCTGTAACGGAGTGCGCGTTACCTGCATAATGAANGAAAAGCCNGGCGAACTTGCGCGACTTACGCACGCCATTGCTGAAAAAGGCGGAAACATTGTGGCGCTTGTTACATCCGAAGTGGATGAGCTTTCACAGCGTTTGGCAACGATTAAAATTTCAGGCTTTAGCCGCGATGATGCGCAAGCGCTGTTTAAGAGTTTTGAGATTGAGGTGGAAGATATTCGTGAGTAGATTCTATGCGCTCTTTTCACTGCGCATAGCAAATCGGTCAATTTATAGTTCATAAGGGGAATTGAAAAAACTTCCCCTTACATGGTATAATCAAGTTAACGGGGTTATGTATGGGTGTACTTGGCGTTGCATTGTTGATTTTTTTCGTTTTAATCGCAGTTTTGCTGGTTCTTTTGGTTTTGGTTCAGCACGATGAAGGCGGCGGGCTTGGCGGCATTTTTGCCGGCGGCAGTTCTACGGCTTTCGGTTCACGGTCAGGCAATATTCTGACNAAAACCACTACCGTTCTCGGTTCACTTTTCNTGGTTATAAGCCTTGGCATTGCGCTNATGAACCGCCCGCCGACGGGAACCGGTGTTGAAGCCGCCGGAGCTGCTTTGACTCCTGATGGCGGTCTTTACTGGTTTTTGGAAGATGATGCCCCGCAAGC
>WQRS01000175.1 GCA_009786615.1 Treponema sp.
GTTGCGTTGCGTTGCGTTGCGTTGCGTTGCGTTGCGTTGCGTTGCGTTGCGTTGCGTTGCGTTGCGTTGCGTTGCGTTGCGTTAAGGGCGTTTACCGCCCTGATTCCATCACCCCCGTTCATCGTTTTCACTATACCACACCTGATCGAAAAGTCAAGTGCTTCANGCGANAATCAGCAATTCTCAGTTTGACAAAACTATGTTGCGTAAATATCCTGAATAACACNCTGTGGGGCGTATAGAAGGGACTCGTCGCCCGCTTGGAGANNCCGCGCCGGAGCCGCCGGCTTTCCTACAGAAAGCTCATCGTCTCCTCTGCGGGGAATCCTGCGCAAATGGGCTCCTCACCCTCCGATCCGCCCCACCTGGTAATTATCCGGCTATTGCACAGCAGAATCCTGTCAAATTGAATTTGTGTAGCATCGGCGCGNACAAGATGTCACGCCATNGGACTTTAGTCCGTGCGTGCGTAGGTAAAAGCCACGCCGCNAGCTNNACAAATGGGCGGCTTCCCGTATACGCAGATTTATGTCTGCCTTTGTGCATTCTTCTCGGTAAATTGAGAATTGCTGGCGAGAATCCGCCCACGCTTTACAAAAGCTTTTCCGGTGCGACAAGCAGGATAAGCTGCCGAGCGGCAATCAAACCCGGGTCTATAAGCGGAACAGAAACTTCTGTTGGATTTACTGCCAGCGGAAGTTCCGTGCAGCCTAGAATCACAGCCTGCGCACCGCGTTCGGCAAGGCTTGCAATTTCGCCGATAATTGCCGCACGCGCCTGTGGCTTTACAGGCTGGGAAAAGGCTTTAATTCCAAACGCTTTATTGTAAATCGCTTCATGCACTTTTTCCTGCCCCGCCGCGTCAGGCTCCAAAAGCTCACAAACGTCCTGAAAATATTCGTGGTAAACTCTGCTTTTGTGCGTGCCCTTGGTCGCCAAAAGTCCCACACGTTTTAGATTTAAGCTTTTGACTTCAGCAGCGCAAACTTCAAGCATATTGATTATTTTCAGGTCAGGAAGTGATTTTTCTGCCATTTCACAGAACGGCTTCCAGATGATTGGCGAATGCGCGGTGTTACACGCAACAGCCGCATAACCCGCCCCGGCGGCGTGAAGTTTCTCCGCGCTTTTGAACATTCCAAACGCCGGATTTTCCAAATCATCGCGGCTAAAAAGAAACTCCGTTCTGTCAGGAATCATTGACGGGCAAGAAACCAGTATACAATCAAGATGCTCCTGATCCTTTATGGCGCGAGTGTTTTTGAAAATATTGCGCATAAAATCAAGCCCGGCAAAAGGGCCAATTCCGCCGATAACGCCAATAAGTGCGGGTTTTTGTTCGTTTGCCATAACTAAATATACACACAGCCGGTCAGCGGAGCAAGGGTACGCAAAAGCGCGAATTTACGCCTAAATTTATGCTTGATCAATGCAAATTTCTCTTGTTTTTTCATTTTTGCGTGATTATAGTTAAAGGGAACCTATGTCTATACCGCTTTCACCGTACAGGCTTACTAAAGCCAGGGATGTATATAACGTTTTTACTGCCTTTACCGCTGTTTCATGGCAATTTCTTGTCGGAAACATCATTACTCTTTTTGCGCTGCGCATGGGCGCGACATCCAGCTATATAGGATTACTAAGCGCGCTTTTATATGTGTCGTTCTTTTTTCTGCCGCTTGGGAGAATCCTGACGCGCCGCTTTTCGGTGGTAAAAATTTTCTCTGTCGCATGGATCGGCAGATCTATAGGCATGGTTCCCGTACTTTTTGCCCCAATTGCCTTTGCCGCAGGAGACCATAACGCCGCTTTAATGCTCATCCTGCTTGGTGTAACACTTTTTCACGTTATCCGCGGTATCGGGCTTATCGGCAATAATCCCATTTTAAGCTACCTTTCGACAGGGCCTGACCGCGGCAGCTACATGACGCAGGTTCAAATAATTAGCAGCGCTGTCAGTATGTTTGCGGGCTTTGTCATCGCTTTGATTTTAGGACGGGATCCGCCGCTGTTTCTTTTTGCGCTCATCGTTGCCGCAGGCATAGTCTCTGGCATTTATTCAGGCTGGGTCATGCGAAAAGTNCCCGCCCCGGCGATGGATGATAACGCCCGGCAAGAAAAGATAAGCACGCTGATCCGGCAGGCAATGTCACAGCCGTCTATGCGTGTTTTTATTTACATTCTGCTTTTGGTTGCGTTAGTGTCCGGNGTCGCCCGCACTTTTGTGATTGTGTACAGCCGCGAAGTGCTGGGGCAGACAGACGGCATGGTTTCGCTGTATGCGGTNTTCGGCGGGCTTGGCGTTCTTATGGCCGGGCTTGTGATCAAATTCCTTGTGGACAAAATCGGCGCAAAACCTATATTCAGCTTGTATGTAATTATCAGCTTAGTCAGCATGATTCCGCTTGTGTTTTTNCCCCTGTCAATGCTTGACAGCTATTANACCGTTATAATGTTTTTGACCTTCGTTTTTTTCGTTATGAATTTCGGCTGGCTTGGAGCCGAAGGTGTCATGCAAACGTATTTTATGGGAATGATCCCCGAAGAAAAAATGATGGACATGGGGATTCTTTATTTTCTGGGTTTTGGCATAGCGGGTGCCGGCGGCGCACTTTTAAGCGGCGTACTTCTGGATGCGCTCACTGCGCTTTTCGGATCACCTGCGATATCGTTTAGAATACTGTATTCGCTGTTGTTAATTCTCACCGCGCTTGTGCTTTTCTTCATGCGTAAACTCATCCCCTTGGGTGCGCTGCCGTTTAGGGGAGCGCTTGAAGTAATGTTTTCNATCCGCGACTTAAGGGCGATAAGTCTTTTGGACAGACTTAACAAAACCAAAAATCTGGGTGAAGAAGCCGCGATTCTTGTTGAACTTAGCGGAACCCCGTCAAAGCTTTCAATTAAGGGGCTTCTTAACCGGGCAAAATCCCCGCGGCTTTCTGTGCGCATGGAAAGCATTCGCGCGATTGACGCGCTTAAAAGCCTTGATGGGGACACGGAAAAAGCCCTGATGGAAGACACCATCAACAACCCGTACACAACAGCGTTTATGTCGGCGCGCACACTTGGAAACCACGGCGTTTTTCAGGCAATTCCCCTGCTCAGGGAGCTTGCCGATTCAGACGATTATATGCTTGCAGGCGAGGCAATTATCGCTTTGGCGAAACTGGGCGATAATGCATTCAGAACGCAAATTGAGGAACTTCTTTTAACAACTGAAAACCCGCGCCTTCAAATCATGTGTGCCGAAGCGCTTGACATTTACGCTTCGCCTGATTCGCTGCCTGTTCTGCTGGATGTGAAAAAAAAGGCAAATTCGCCGCCGTATCTCAGGGACGGAATCTCACTTGCTATGGCAAATATCCTTGACATACAAAACAAGTTTTACCCGCTTTTGATCCGCATCCTGTCTGACAGTTCAATTGCGGGGATGCTTGCAATGGATGAGGCGGAAGCCGCATACGAGCATTTTATGGCTATGCACGGACGCAAGCGCAGCAAAGCACCNGAACTAACATCCCTTGCCAATCACGCAAAAACTTTTCANGGAGCGGTCAGCAAGTTTATAAAACAAAATAACGGCGAAGAACTTTCACGGTGGATACTGGAACTTCCGGATGAATATGTTCACAGCATAGTTCAAACAATTCTTGCAGAAACAGTCCTGGATGAAGAATGCAAAAATTTCCCGAGCTTGCAGCTTCTTATCGTTCATTGGTGCGCCCATGAATTAAGGCTTTGGACAAAAAAGCTAAAGATTTAATTGTGCAAGCGCGCTGTAATTATCTGCAACAATAAAAGCTTAATCTAACCCACTTTCGCATCCATCACAAACANCTTGATCCCTTCACGCGGNAACATCTCCTTGATCCTGCGGACTGCCGTCTGCGCCTTTGCCGCTTCCACATCGTCTACGTAACTGATAAGCAGAAAGTTTAACTCAGGCCANGTCGCAGTCCCAAAGCGGTANTCCGTTTTTCCCCTGCCGCTTATCTGTGGCAGCAGCGTGTAAAAAAANTTATCAATACTGTGTTCCAGCGCTTCAATGATCTCGCTCTCTACCGAGCTGTTTGCGATAAGTTCCAAACGTTTCATTTTCCTACAACTCCTAATTTGCCG
>WQRS01000176.1 GCA_009786615.1 Treponema sp.
CCGAGCAAGTATGCGACAATGGCGATGGAAAAAACGCCCGCTGTTCCCGCGCTGCGGCTTGTGATTACAGTGCCGTCAACAACAACCGGATCAGATTTGTACACAGCGCCGGAGCTGGCGGGCTTTTCTGTGAAGACCCTTTCCTCCTGCCCAGGGTAACAGGTAAAGTTTTTCCCCGCCAAAAGCCCCAAAGGTGAAAGTACGCGCGCAGGAGATGCGCAGATTGCCGCGGTGAGTTTTCCCGCCGCGGACATCGCTTTTATAAAATCTCCGGAAACTCCGCAAGCGGCAATATTGTCCGCTCCTGGAAGCCCGCCGGGAACAACAACAGCATCCCACGCTGAAGGATCGAGCTTGTTTTCGCCTGAAACCTTTTCCACGGTGGTGCAGGCGGAAACCTGTATATTGCGCGCGCCTGTAACCAGAATGTCTGAAGATTTTTCCACCGCCGGTTTTCCCACCGCCGCAACGGTAACATTAATTCCTGCGCGCCGCAAATAGTCAATCGGCGTAACCGTTTCAACCTCTTCAAAGCCCTCAGCCAAAAGGACAAGAACATTTTTTCCCATAACAGCCTCCATAATAATGGCTTAATTATATCATTAAACGCAAACTTTGGCTTTTGCTCTTGCTAGATGGCAAGCTGTCTTATACAATATAATTAGGTAAAAATAATTAAGTGAAACAAGTTTTAATAATCGGCGAATCGTCCATGTTCCGTGAATATCTGCGCCAAAAGCTTGAAGAAAATGGCGTTGGTGTAAGCATTGGAATAAATGCTCTTGACGGTGCGACAAAAATAAGAAATACACTTCCCGACTTAATCATTGTTGATTATCACCTAAGCCGTAACGGAGTTATGGAAGCGCTTAGACCAAAAAGNGAAGATCCCAATACTGTAAATATTCCTGTTATAATTTTTGCACAGCGCATTGATCAAAAACGGCTAATCGANCTTATTCCGTATAATGTAAAAAAAGTTTTTAANAAGCCGATTAAAATTGACGCACTTTTTGCAGCGTTTTCTGAACTTTTAGGAATTCCGTTTGAGGTTGATAAAAGCCCCGGAATTATAGAAGCCCATGTAAACGACAATATTATTTTTGTCGAAATCGCAAAAGGGCTTAACCGTGATAAATTGGAGCTGCTTGGATTTAAGATAATGGAGTTTTTAAATATCTACGAAATAAAAGTTCCGAAAATTATAATTATGCTCAGTGATGTAAAGATGACTTTAACGGACGCTCCAAACATGGAAAAGCTTCTTGACACGGTGATCAAGGTCTCACGAGCGAAACTGCGCCATGTTCGCATTCTCACGCTTGATGATTTTACCCGCCAATTTATTTACGAGCAAAAAAAATATGATGATATTGAAGTTGTTTCAAATCTCCAATTTGCTGTTGATGATCTTTTGTCAGGCATTGATCTCTTAGACATTGTTTCCGGTGAGAAAAAAGCTGAAATCATTGGTGACAGGCTGCTNAAAGCGNANAACANAGNCANTTCAGAAATTGTTGCTTTAAAATTCGACGCTGAAATAAANAGCGNAACCAATGAATTAATGGAANATATGCTTGANGATTTAAAAATNGCTGTGATTGAAGATGATTTTGTTATTCAGGAATTGATAAAAACAACNTTTATCAAAACNGGNGCAACAATTTCTTATTTTTCCAANGGTGAAGAGTTTCTTGCCGTTATTGNTAATGAAGAATTTGATCTTGCATTTCTTGATCTTAATATGCCAAAAATTGACGGTTTTGGAGTTCTTAAAGTCTTGCAATCCAGAAATATTAACTATCCGGTTATTGTTTTATCTTCACTTGCACAGCGGAAAATAATGATCCAAGCAGTGCAAATGGGAGTGCGGAGTTATCTTATAAAGCCTGTAAAGGCAAAAGATATTTTAAAAAAATCCATTGAAGTATTAAAGGCAAATTTTTGAGCAAATATACTCTTTCTGATTTGGACAAACTTGTTCAAGAAAAGGAAATAGCTGAACAAGCCAGAAATGCACAAAGCAAATTTCTTGCAAATGTAAGCCACGAAATCCGCACACCGATTCAAACAATAATTGGAACGTGTGAACTTTTATCAGAAACTAAACTGGATCGTGAGCAGACAGAATATTGCCGGCAAATTAAATTCTCCTCAGAAATACTTTTGTCACTTGTCAACGATGTTTTGGATTACGCAAAAATAGAAGCGGGAAAAATGGAACTGGAAAAAAATGAGATCGATTTAGAAGACCTCATTGAGCAGGTTGTAGATATGATTGCAATTGAGGCTCATCAAAAAGGGCTTGGCATTGCATCGTCAATTCCGCCTGAAGCAATAATTATTTTTGAAGGTGATCTCATCAGGCTGCGTCAAATTATACTTAACCTTATAAAAAATGCGGTAAAGTTTACAAACGAAGGAACCGTTATCGTAAAAGTTGAGTTAACTCAAGCCTGCGAACAGGAAATTTTAAACATATTCATAATTGACACAGGTATAGGCATTAATGAGGAAATACAATCGCATATTTTTAACCGGTTTGCCCAATTCGATACTCAAGGTTCCGCACGCTTGGTTGGGACCGGACTTGGGCTGACAATTTCACTTGACCTTGTGAAACTTATGAATGGCACTATAGAAGTGTCACCAAATCCCGGCGGCGGTTCCATTTTCTGTATTAAAATTCCAATTGTACGTAGTGAAAAAAAATGCGCGCCGCTACCGGAACCTGAAAAAAACGGGCTGTTAAAAATTCTAGTTGTTGATAGTTCTTCAGACAAACAATGTGTCATAAACTCATACCTGAAATATTTAGGATACACGGACATCAGCCTTGCCAATTCCGGAGAACAAGCATTAAAAATGATGCGAAGCGCTGCGGCAAAAAAATCAGCTTTTGAAATGTGCTTCATTGATATGATGATGCCTGTGATGGACGGGTGGCGGCTTGCCGCTGAAATTTATCACGATGAAAAAATTAAATCCGCTGATTTAATTTTGATGGTGCCGCAAGGGCTTTTGGACGCGAATGCAAAAATGACGCATTTAAAATGGTTTAAGGCATACATCAACAAACCAATTAAACGCCGCAGCCTTGCTGAAACAATCAGCTCATGTATTAACGAACCGTATGTTCTTGAATGGCCGGTTGAAGCTGAAAACTACGAAGATTTACCCTCTGAAGAAAATCCCCTGGTCTTGGTCGCCGAAGATCATCCGGTAAATCAAAAAGTACTTGCGGCGCTTTTTACAAAAATGGGTTATCCTTCTGTATTGGCGGATGACGGGCAAGATGCCATTGAAAAGCTGGAGCTTCATGAAGTAGCGATTGTATTCATGGATTTACAAATGCCTCGGCTTGACGGATATGATTCGGCAAAAGAGCTTCGCAAGCGCGGTTTTAATAATCCAATTATTGCAATTACCGCAAGCGCCCTGCCTGATGAAAGAGAGCGTTGCTTGCAGGCAGGTATTGATGACATTTTAATAAAACCATTCAAGCGCTATGAGCTTGAAGAAATGCTTGCAAAGTGGATTGGTTTAAGCTACACTCTTGAAGAACGTGAAGCAGATTTTAATTCTGCCCGCCTTGATTCCATTTTTGATATGGAAGAATTGCTTGATACATTTATGGGCGATGAAGAAGCTCTTTTGCCGTTAATAGGTCAGTTTATTGAACGCACGCAAAATCAGCTTCATAATCTTTCAAAGTTGAAAAGGACAAGTGATTGGAAAAACGCGAAACGTGAAGCGCACATGCTTAAAGGCGCCTCATTAACAATGGGGGGAATGGAGCTGGGAAAGGCGGCTGCGCGGCTTGAGGCAGCATACTTAAATATGGCCAGAAGCGAAATTAAAGAGGCGCTTCCCCAGACTAAAGAAGCGTTTGAACGTTTCAAAAAAGAGGCAGAGGCTTTCGTTCATTCAAGGAGTTAATTTTTTTATGAACTTTTCGTGCATACACACGCATACAGTTTTTTGCGACGGCGCAGATGACATTGAAACTTATTGCCGCACTGCTTATGAGAAGAGGCTTGTGTCGATTGGCTTTAGCGCGCACGCTCCTATTTTGAAAAAATCAGGCATTCAAAG
>WQRS01000177.1 GCA_009786615.1 Treponema sp.
TTGTTTCCGGAACGCCCTGAATGCGCCGGGCGCTCCGGAAAGGAACCGGAAGCCTAAAGGCGGTTAAACGCCCTGATTTTGTCAATTGCCGCTTTCACGTGCGGCTGCAGCTCTTCCAATACGCCAAGCGCGCCCTTGAACGGGTCGATGGTCGGTATTTCCGTGCCCGCAAGCGCGTCCACTATCGCGTGCCCGCCAAAAGGCACGTATTCAGGGCTGTACCCGCCTTCGTGCGTGCACACTATCCTGCCGCCGCACACGTCCTGGGCAATGCCGCGCACGTATGAAGCCATCTTGCCGAAGCCTTCGGCGGTCACATACATGCGGGCAAGCGGGTCAAACATATTGGCGTCAAGGCCTGAAGCCACAATAATCAGCTCAGGGCGGAAACGCTCGGCGGCGGGACGTACAACTTGCTCAAGCGCATACATATAACCTGCGTCCCCGGTAATGGGCAGCGGAATATTAATGGTCGATTCCGGGGTGGAGCCTTGATGCTCCATAAAGCCGCGCCCCACAGGGAAGAGGTTTTCCTGATGCATAGAGATAAACAAAACGCTGTCATCATCCTTAAACGCATCCTCTATGCCGTTGCCGTGGTGTACGTCCCAGTCCAACACCATGACTTTTTTTAAACCAAGCTCCTTTTGAGCATAACGGGCGCCAATGACGGCATTGTTAAAAATGCAGTAACCCATGCCGCGTCCGGCTTCGGCGTGATGTCCGGGGGGTCTTGCCAGCACGTAAGCGTTATCGATTTCGCCTGCAACAATTGCTTTGATTGCCGCAAGCACCCCGCCGACTGCCAGCTTGGCTACTTCGTATGAATCTTTGCCCGCGATGGCAAGAACTCCCGTATCTTCCATGTTGCCGCTGTCAGAAATGCGCTTAACGTTGGCAATATGTTCTTTCGTATGAAAATATTCAAGCTGCGCTTCGGTTGCATAATCGGCCTTTATCTTTATAAGCGCGTCATAAAGACCTGTCACTTCCAACAGGTTCTTAAAACGCCGCTTGGATTCAGGGCTTTCAGCCATTCCATAGTTCTGGATATAACCGCCGGCCGGCATGAACAAAGCGCCTCCGCTTGTGTTGTGCCACATATACCGTTCGTCGAAAACAAATGCGGTTTTCCTTTTGGGTGTGATGTTTGCAATTCTCATAATTACCATCCTTATCTGTGTATAGACTTCCGTTATCCTAATCGGTCGCATTGTGGCTGTCAATACGATTGGAGAAATACCAAAAAAAGGCTGGCAGGAAAATCCCGCCAGCCCTGTTCAACAGTGTGAACTTTTTACTTTTTCTTTGCAGTTGGCTTTTTCGCTGCCGGTTTTGCGGCCGCTTTTTTTGCAGCAGGCTTTTTCGCTGGCGCTTTGTCAGGCTTTGCATTGTAAACTGCACTATGCAAAACGGCTTGTGCCCCTGCAAGCCGCGCCAATGGAACGCGGAAAGGCGAACATGACACGTAGGAAAGACCTGCCTTGTAGCAGAAGTCAATTGAAGCAGGGTCACCGCCGTGCTCGCCGCAGATACCGACCGAAAGGTTCGGTTTGATTCTTCTTCCCTGCTCTGTAGCAAGAGAAATGAGGAAGCCCACACCTTCTTCATCAACCGACCTGAACGGATCAACTTCCAGCACCTGTTTTTCGATATAAGAAGGCAGGAAGGAGCCCACGTCATCACGGCTGAAACCAAGTGTCATTTGTGTAAGGTCGTTTGTCCCAAAGCTAAAGAAGTCAGCGTAAATGGCAATTTCGCCCGCTCTGATTGCAGCGCGGGGAACTTCGATCATCGTTCCAATCGGCACATCCACCTTAACGCCTGATTCGGCAAAAACACGCTCCAGCACAGTTTCAGCGTTTGTCCGNAAAAAGGCAAGTTCTTTCATGGTGATNATAAGCGGGATCATAATTTCAGGATGCACAGGAATTTTCTTTTTCACGCATTCCACNGCGGCTAAAGCGATTGCCTCAACCTGCATATCATAAATTTCNGGATANGTTACGGCAAGGCGGCAGCCCCTGTGTCCGAGCATTGGGTTTAACTCATGAAGTGTGTTTATCTTTGATTGAAGTGAGTCGGCAGAAATTTTGAGCTGTGAAGCCAATTCGGCAACTTCATCAGGCGAATGGGGAACAAACTCATGCAAGGGTGGATCCAAAAGCCTGATAACAACCGGGCGGCCTTCCATCGCCTTAAAGATGCCAAAGAAATCTTTTTGCTGCAATGGAAGAATTTTCTTNANTGCCGCTTTGCGCGCTTCAGGTGTTTCGGCNACAATCATCGCNCGGAAGTGGATGAGTTTCTCCTTGTCAAAAAACATATGCTCAGTCCGGCAAAGACCGATACCTTGCGCGCCGAANTCAAACGCGCGCTTTGCGTCTTCCGGCTGATCNGCGTTTGTCCAAACCTGAAAGTCTTTGATGTTGCCGCGCTTGGATGATGCGCGCACATTGTCGCACCATTCCAGGAAGGTATGCATATCATCACCTTTAGCGGGTGCTTTGGGCTCTTTTAAAGGAAGCTGCCCTTCAAAAACTTCTCCGGTGGAACCGTCGATGGTGACCCAGTCGCCTTCTTTAAAGGATTTTGTGCCTATGGTCATGGTTTTGTCTTGAATGATCACCTCTTTGGCGCCGGCAATACAGGGCGTTCCCATACCGCGCGCGACAACGGCAGCGTGGCTGGTGTTGCCTCCGGTGGAGGTGAGAATACCTTGCGCAACGTGCATTCCGCCTATGTCTTCCGGGCTTGTTTCGCGCCGCACGAGCATCACCTTTTCGCCTTTTTCGTGCCAGGCTTCCGCATCGTTGGCGGAAAACACAATTTTCCCGCAGGCGGCTCCCGGCGAAGCGTTAAGCCCTTTTGTAAGGGCTTTGACGGCTTTTCTTGCAACGGGGTCAATCATGGGGTGAAGGAGCTGATCAAGGTTTGCAGGNGTAACGCGCAATATCGCTTCTTCTTTGGTGATGAGTTTTTCGCCGACCATATCAACCGCGCACTTNACCGCTGATGCGCCTGTTCGCATTCCGTTGCGTGTTTGGAGTATGTACAGTTTTTTCTGCTGGACAGTGAACTCAATATCCTGCATGTCGTGGAAATGTTTTTCAAGCTTGTTTTTTATGGAAACCAGTTGTTCNTAAACAACTTTGTTTTCCCGCGCCAAAGTCGATATTTTTTCCGGTGTGCGGATGCCTGCAACCACGTCTTCACCTTGCGCGTTCATCAAATATTCGCCGTAAAACTCTTTATCCCCGGTGGCAGGATCGCGGCTGAAGCAAACGCCCGTGCCTGAATCATCACCAAAATTGCCGAANACCATAGCCTGCACATTGACCGCTGTTCCCTTGATGTTTTTGATGTCGTTGATGGTNCGGTATTTAATGGCTTTTTCGTTCATCCACGAACCGAACACGGCATTGATAGACCCCCAAAGCTGATCAAGCGGATCTTGTGGGAAATCTTTTTTGGTATCCTTTCTTACGATTTTTTTGTACTCTTCCACAAGTTTTTCAAGATCGGCAGCACTCAAAGCTGTGTCAAGTTCAACCCCTTTGGATTTCTTTAACGCNGCAAGCGCATGCTCAAAATCATCGTGGGGAACTTCCATAACNACATTTCCGTACATTTGGATAAAACGCCGGTACGCATCCCAGGCAAAGCGCGGATTAGAAGTTTTTTCCGCAAGCCCCTTCACAGATTTATCGTTCATCCCCAGGTTAAGGATTGTGTCCATCATGCCGGGCATGGAAACAGGGGCACCTGAACGGACGGAAACTAACAGCGGATCGCCCGGATCGCCGAGTTTTTTGCCAATGGACTTTTCAAGCTTTTGAAGCACTGACAAAACCTCTTTCTCAAGACCTGCAGGATACTTCCTGCCGTTTTTGTAAAACTCTTCACACACATCTGTTGAAATGGTGAAGCCAGGGGGAACAGGAATTCCAAGATTCGTCATCTCAGCCAGGTTTGCGCCTTTGCCTCCAAGTAAATCTTTCATTGACGCATCGCCCTCGGCTTTGCCACTGCTGAAAAAGTAAACGCTCTTTTTTGATGCCATTGGATAACCTCCAT
>WQRS01000178.1 GCA_009786615.1 Treponema sp.
GCAATGTTTTTGGTGAGCATCTTAAGTCCGCCTTTGGCGGCGGCGTACGCGCCGACAGTTTCCCGCCCAAGCTCACTCATCATCGAGCAGATGTTGATAATTTTCCCCGCGCCTTTTTTAAGCATCGAGGGAATAACCGCTTTGGCGACAATGAATGCGCCAGTGAGATCGATGTCGATAACCTGGCGGAAATCGGCGGCGCTCATTTCAGTCATGGGAATCCGCTTGATAATTCCGGCATTGTTTACAAGAATATCTACTTCCCCGGCATCCTTCTCGATTTTTGCAAGCGTTTCGTTTACGGCGCCCTCATCAGTTACATCGCAGACATAGCCGCGCGCAGGAATTCCCGCCGCTTTATAGGCTTCCGCGCTTTTTTCAAGCGAACTGCGGCAATTGTACACAACGGTTGCCCCCGCTTCGTGGTAGGCCTGTGCAATGGCAAAGCCTATGCCGTAGGAGCCGCCGGTAATCCAGGCGACTTTTCCTTTCAGCGAAAAAATATCGGTCATATTTTTCTCCTATTTCAGTTCTTCGGTGGAAATGGTATCCATGTCGTCGAAGGTCTGGTTTTCGCCGGCCATTGCCCAGATGAACGAGTAAGTGGAGGTTCCCGCCCCAGAATGAATTGACCACGAAGGGGAAATGACAGACTCCTCGTTTTTCATCACGATATGGCGGGTTTCATCCGGCTGTCCATGCAGATGGAAAACCACTTGCCCCGGTTTCATGTCAAAGTAAAAGTAAACTTCCATGCGCCGCTCGTGCGTATGGGCGGGCATTGTATTCCAGACCGATCCTTCCTCAAGTATTGTCATGCCCATGCTTAGCTGGCAGCTTACCAAAACCGCAGGATGAACGTATTGGTAAATGGTGCGTACGTTGCAGGTTGCCTGCTCCCCAAGCCTGCGGGGATTTGCTCTTTCGATGGGGATATGCACCGTAGGATGCACAGCGTGGGCGGGCGTACTTGCCATGTAAAACTTTGGCGGTGAATCTTTACCTCCGGCGAAAACGATATCCGCCGTTCCCTTGCCTATATAAAGCCCATCCCCTTTTTTCATTTGGTAAACTGTTCCGCCGGCTTTTATTGTTCCGCCGCCGCTGATGCAGATTATTCCAAGTTCCCTGCGATCAAGAAACACATCACTTCCAAAATCCTTGCCGCCTGAAAGTCTGAGTTCTTTTTCAACCGGAAATGCCCCGCCAAAAACAACCCTGTCCGAATGGGTATAACAAAGGCTGATTTCGTCTTTTACAAAAACCTTGTCAAAAAGAAAATGATCGCGCATTTTTTCGGTGTCGTAAAGCTTCGCATCATCAGGATGTTGGGCGTATCGCTTTTCAAGTTTCATAGTGTTCTCCTGCAGGAGTATTATACCAGAAGTAGTGAATATGAGGAGCCTTTTCCCATAATATTTTACTGTAGTATTGGGCCGGCTTGGCGGCCTGATCCTCAAAACCTCCAATTGAATACCTCCCCACAATTCGTATAAGATTAAAGTTGAGGTATTCATGAAGGCAATTGAACTGGAAAAAGCTTACAACCCAAAAACCTTTGAAGATAGAATTTACGCCGCATGGAAAGAGAGCGGCAGTTTCAAACCCGCTGCGGGTGACGGAAAACAGCCGGAAGGTTTTGAGAAACCTTACGTTATAACCATTCCCCCGCCCAACGTCACAGGCATCCTCCATCTTGGGCACGGGCTGGTTATCTCCATNATCGACATTGTAATCCGCTATCACCGCATGAAAGGCGAGAGNGCGCTCTGGGTTCCAGGCACCGATCACGCAGGAATTGCCACCCAGCACGTGGTGGAGAAAATGCTCCACGCGCGCGGGCAGAAGCGGCATGACATAGGGCGGGAGAAGTTTGTAGAAGAAACGTGGAAAGTGAAGAAGATCACCACGCTGTTATCAGCCGCCAGATGGCGAGTATGGGGGCAAGCGTGGATTGGGACAGGGAACGCTTCACGATGGATGAAGGGCTTTCCCGCGCGGTGCGGGAAGTGTTTGTCACCCTGTACGAGCGTGGTTTATTACATAAAGGAAACTATCTTGTCAATTGGTGCTGCACCTGCGGCACCGCGCTTGCCGATGACGAAGTTGAACACGAAGAAAGCTCAGGGCTTCTTTACCACATCCGCTATCCGTTTGCGGACTCAACTGACAGCTTCATCGAGATTGCCACCACCCGCCCTGAAACACTGCTTGGCGACACAGCCGTTGCCGTCCACGGCGAGGACGAGCGCTATTCTCCGCGGCTTGGAACGATGATCCGTCTGCCGCTTGCCGGGCGTGAAATCCCGCTTATCGCCGACAGCTATGTTGACCGCGCGTTCGGAACAGGGGCGCTCAAAGTCACGCCCGCCCACGATCCTAACGACTGGGAACTGGCGCGGCGGCACGGCTTGCCTGAAATCAACATCCTCACCCCCGACGGCCGCCTTAACGAAGCGGTGCCTGAAAAATACCGTGGCTTGAGCATAAAAGAAGCGCGGAAACTTGTGNTTGAAGACCTCAAAGAAGGCGGCTTTTACGTGAAAGAGCAAAGCCTCACNCACGCNGTNGGTCACTGNTACCGTTGCAATACCGTGATAGAGCCGTATCTGTCGGAGCAGTGGTTTGTACGCATGAAGCCGCTTGCCGAAAAAGCCCTCACTTCGTGGCGGAATGGGGACATAATTTTTTACCCCAAAAAGTGGGAAAACACTTACGAACATTGGCTTACGAACATCCGCGACTGGTGTGTCAGCCGTCAGCTTTGGTGGGGGCATCGAATTCCCGCATGGCTCTGCGCCGATTGCGGAAAAACCTCGGTTTCCCGCACCGGCCTTTCCGCCTGTACGCATTGCAATTCCTGTAACATTGAGCAAGACCCAGATGTGCTTGATACCTGGTTTTCCAGTTGGCTGTGGCCGTTCAGCGTTATGGGCTGGGAAAATGACAAATGCGCCACGGAGGATTTCCGCCGCTTTTACCCNACCACGGCGCTTGTTACNGCCTATGACATTATCTTTTTCTGGGTGGCGCGCATGATCATGGCGGGNCTTGAGTTCACAGGCAAAGCGCCTTTCCGCGACGTTTACATCCATCAGCTCATCCGCGACAAGCAGGGCAGGAAAATGAGCAAAACGCTGGGCAACGGCATCGATCCTCTGGAAATAGTCAGTGAGTTCGGCGCGGATGCTTTGAAGTTTACGCTTGCGTACCTCTGCGCGCAGGGGCAGGACATACTCATGGACAAGGAGTCCTTCAAACTTGGCTCAAAGTTCGCCAACAAGGTCTGGAACGCCAGCCGTTATATTTTGATGAACCTTGAAGGCAGAAACCTTGTCGAAAACCCGAATCTGCATCCGGCTGACAAGTGGATTTATTCGCGGCTGAACGCCACGGCGCGCGGAATGGAGCAGGCGTTCCTTTCCTACCGCTTTAATGACGCGGCGCAGACGGCTTACGAATATTTCTGGAACGATTTTTGCGACTGGTATGTGGAGGCAACAAAACTTTCCATAAAAGACGGCAGTGATGACGAAAAAGACCGTGCGACAACAGTGCTGTTGGACGTGCTCGCCCAATCGCTGCGCCTTCTTCACCCCCTGCTTCCCTTCGTCACCGAAGAGATATACGGCAAGTTGCCGGAGCCGTTTGCCCAATCGCTTCTTATCACCGCTCCGTATCCTGTTTATTCGGCTGAACGGGATGATCCCCAGGCGGAAAAAAGTTTCGGCTTTCTGCAAGAACTGGTGCGTCAAGTCCGCACCTTGCGAAGCGAATGCACCATACCGCCTGATAAGAAGATTCGCGTAGAAGTTCGCGCCGAAGATAACGCGGATTTTAATTTTTTGAACGAGAATTCCTCTTTGGTGAAACTTCTTGCAGGCATTGGGGATTTTAATATACACGATGGAAGCGATTTTGGCAGGGAAAAGCCCTCCGGTTCTATCGGTCTTGCAGGCTCCGGTTTTGAGGCGTTTGTGTTTATCGCCGAGGTGGTGGACATGGAAGTACTCAAGCGCAAGTTTGCAAAGGAGCTAGAAAAAGATGAAAAATTTGGGCAAACTCTTAAAGGCAAA
>WQRS01000179.1 GCA_009786615.1 Treponema sp.
TTTGACGTAACACATAAACGCACACCTGCATCATCTGTTTCAGCCTTCATTTTGGTGACAAACACATTCCACTCCGCAAGCACATCTTCCGCCGAGTTAATAACCTGAGCGCCTTCTTCGGCAAGGAGTTTTGTCCCCGCCCCGCGCGGCAAGGAGAGCCCCGCAGAATCCACCCACAAATCCCTTCCCTGCTCCAGGGCAAACTTTGCCGTGATAAGCGCGCCTGATTTTTCAGGCGCCTGCACGATGATCGTTCCCCTTGCCAGCGCAGAAATTATCCTGTTGCGGGCGGGGAAGTTTCCCTTGAAAGGCTGGGTTCCCGGCGGGTATTCTGACAAAAGCGCGCCGCCTGTTTCCAAAAGCCTTCGGGCAATGTCCCTGTTTGACGCCGGATATACGCAGTCCACTCCCGAACCGAGCACGGCAAAAGTCCGCGCATTGCCGTCTATGTTTCCGCGGTGCGCCATAGCGTCAATCCCCAGCGCAAGCCCAGAAACCACTGAAAGCCCCGCCCTGCCAAACTCAAGCCCCAGCCTGTACGCTTGAGATGAGCCTTGAGAATCGGGCTTTCGCGTCCCCACAATCGCCACCAGCGGCTTTTCTGGGTCAGGAAGCGTTCCCCTGAAAAAGAGCACAGACGGCGGATCATAGATTTCCCGCAGCAGCGGCGGGGACTCATCATCCCGCCATGAAACCTGCCTCACGCCGCGGTCAAAGACCGCCGCATCGGCTTCGGCTTGCGCGCGAATGCCATCCATCGTCCAGCCCCTGCCTTTCAGATGCCTTCCGATAATGTTTTCAATGTCCTTCTTAGAAAGTAACGAAAAATCGCCCTCTTTGTCAAATTTTTTCTGTAGTTCGATGCGCTCACGTCCCTTGAGATTGGGAATGCGGCAGATCATCAAATCAAGCAAAGCTGTCGTTTTACCACCACCCATGCATACGCCTCATTACAATTTCACGGTTATTTTGCGCGTCCTGGCGCGTTTGCGGATCCCTTGTCTGCGCAATTATGCGGTCAAACATCGCAATTGAAGAATGAAACTCATCAATCATATAAAAAGCCCTGGCAAGTACAAACATCGCGTCAAGATCACCNGGGGATACATCAAGCACGCGCTGGAGATGCACAATCGCCTCTTCAGGGCGGTTAAGATCGAAAACATAAAGCTCCCCTAAGCTAAAACGCGGGCGGATGTAGCGCTCATCCAACTCTATCGCGCGCAAGAACGCATCTTCGGCAAGCTGGAAGTGCATAATTCTGTCAGTCATATCGCGGCCCGGGAAAACATGAAAAGATTTTGCCGTAATAGCCGCGGAAACACCGGTGTGAAAATGGAGGATGGGATCTTCAGGGGCAAGATCGATGGCATGGGCAAATGCCTGCAACGCGTCAGAGTGCAGACCTTGCTGCTGTAAGCGAATGCCGAGGAACATCCAGTAATTCGCGTTGCGCGCCGCCGCGGCAACGTGGCGTTCGATGCGCCGCTCGTTAGCGGCGATTGAACGGCGAAGTTCGGTAACCGCATCAGGGCGCGCCCATCTGCCTGCTCCGTGGGCGACGATCTGCTGTGCAAACTCGGTCCGCCGCCCGTGCCGGGTGTAAATTGTGTAGGCGGCTATGGAAAAAACAACCAGCGTAAAAATAAAAATGCTGATGGCAGGGATTCGTGGGAAGCTCCCAGGGGGCTTCCCTGGTAATTTCCTGTTGGCGGGTTTTTTTTTTGCTCCGCTGTTTGGCTTTGTGGTATGCTGTGTCATGGGCGTCCACTCCGGCTTTTTAGTTTTGGCAAATACTTTCTGTGATTGTCTTTTAAGCGATTTTCGGCTATGTGAGTGTATATTTGGGTGGTGGCAATTTCTGAGTGCCCAAGCAATTCCTGCACAGAACGCAAATCCGCCCCTCCCGCCAAAAGTTCTGTCGCAAAGGTGTGGCGCAGTGTGTGGAGCTTGCTATTTAATCCCGCCTGCATAGCCAGGGTACAATAATTTTTCCATATTCCTTTGCGGGAAAGCCGCCTCCCTGCCCTGCTTATAAAAACCGCCTTGCTTGTGCGCCTGCCCAAAAGTTGCAGGCGGGCTTCTTCCATGTAACGCCTTAACCAATGCGCCGCGTCGGGGCCGAAAATCACCAGCCGCTCTTTGCCGCCCTTGCCACAAACACGCGCCAAATACTTGGAAAGGAAAAGCGCATCGGTGGTAAGCATCACCGCCTCAGATATTCGAAGCCCCGCCGAATACAACAGTTCATACAGCGCCCTGTCCCGTATTCCCAAAGCGGTATCTGTTTTTAAAAGCGATAACAGCCGGTCAACGTCTTCTTTTCGGTGGACATCAGGAAGCCTGTCTGCGCGGCGGGGCGACTGCAAAAGCCTCACCAAGTCCGATAAATCCGAAGCGCCGCCCGGATTCAAGCGGCCGTTTGAATCCATGAAACGGAAAAAAGAGCGCAAGGCGGAGATCGCCTTTGCCGCTGAACGGGAATTTATGCCGTCACAAGTTCTGCGGTATTCAAGATAGGCGATGATGTCCNGGAGACCTGTTACTTTCCCAAACAAAAGCTTCCCTTCAGCGCGAACACCCGACGTTACGAGGGCGGACGCTCCACAATGAGCGTCATGCCAGTCCAAAAACTTGCCAATCTCAAGACGATACGTCTCGGCGGTCAAAGGCGAACGGCGCTCCAGCGCGATAAGGTGAGAATTGTAGCTTTTTATTATGACCTTCTTATCCACAGTATCCCTTTCAGGTGGACTGCGCCTGACCTAAACCTGAGGATGAAAAATTAACGAACGTGCGATCCCGAATCACTGTCGGTACGTCCAAATCCTCGTTGGTATATCGGTACTCTTCCCGCTTGTCCCTGCGAGGAAGAAAATCCTTGCCGCCCCCCGGCGAACCGAGTATATCGGCAAGTTCATCGCCTGAAATCATTTCGCTTTTTACAGGGCGAACCAGCTCAAGGCGGTGCGGTGCTGCTTCAGAGCAAAAGCCGCTTGCGATAAGCGTTACCCTAATCTTGTCGCCAAGAGTCGGGTCAAAGTACATCCCTGGAATGATGATGGCATCTTTGTCCATGTCCGCTGTTATGCGCTCCACAATGTCCTTGTACTGGATAAGGGGGAGGTCTTCGTTTCCTGCCACATAAATCAGCGCCCGTTTTGCACCTTTGATGGAAGTGTCTTCCAAAAGCGGATTGTCAAGAACGCCTGAAACCGCGTCATCCACCCGGTTTACTCCTGCACCGTACCCTATTGCCATAATCGCGTCTCCCTGATCGCGCATGACCGTTTCAGCATCGGCAAAGTCGATGTTGATAAAACCCGCCTCAATAATGCTGTCAGAAATCCCCTGCACGCCCTGTCGCAATACATCATCGGCCTTGCGAAACGCTTCACGGGCGGGAGTTGTGTTATCCACATTGCTGATGAGCTTTTGATTGGGAATGACGATGAGCGTGTCTACAGCTCCACGCAACTTCTCAATGCCTTTTTCGGCGAGCCCCGCGCGGTAACTCAGTTCAAAATCAAAGGGCTTTGTCACAACCGCAACAGTCAGGGCTTTCTGCTCTTTTGCGATTTGGGCAATAACCGGCGCGGAACCTGTGCCTGTTCCCCCGCCCATGCCCGCGGTGACAAAAACCATGTCCGCCCCTTCCAGCACTTTAGCAATTTGATCCCTGTCCTCAAGTGCGGCTTTTTCGCCGACCTCAGGCATTCCGCCTGCACCTTTGCCGCCGGTGATCTTGCCGCCAATTTGCACTTTTACATCAGCCTTGCTTTTTTCCAAATGCTGCGCGTCAGTGTTAATCGCGATGAATTTCACGCCCTTAATGCCGCATTCGATCATCTCGTTCACAGCATTACATCCGCCGCCGCCGGCTCCGACAACCATGATGGATACCGGTTCCTGCGACATTGCCTGTTCGTTCAAAACTTCAAAATTCATGATCCCCTCCCGAATCACTTGCTGTTTGTTCCAAAATCGTTCAGATTTCAGAAGCACCAAATACAACCGTTTTGAAAATCCCACTTTCCAAAACAGCGGACGATTGAACG
>WQRS01000180.1 GCA_009786615.1 Treponema sp.
AAAAAAGCGACGCTTAACAGCATGGCGAACGTTTTAAATGAGTTCCTTCATGGTGTGTCAAAGGGCTTCCAGGATGCCGCTTTTGCCTCATTCACCCGTCGNCGCTCGACTGTCCGCGAGGATATTAATCAGTCTTTCGGCACTGTGCCCTCNGATGAAGACCATCTTGTGGCAAAAACTCCCGTAGCCTCATCCTACTTGGATATACTTAATGCAGAAACACNAGGGCAGGCTCCTGCGATTGAAGCACCGAAGAAGGGTTCGGNCAAAAAAGCAAAGGGTTCAGGTCTTTTGAAAAAAAGNGGCAAACTATTNCGGTCGCCCAAAAAAAAGTAACTTAGGGTGACGTAGTGTACAAAAANCCCCCGGAAACGGGGGTTTTTTTATGCTTGCTGTGTTAAGATTTAACCTTTAAAGTTTGTATGAGCGCTTTTTAATAAAATTACGGTATTTTTCAGGATCACTTTTGAAGGCAACAATGGGTGAAATGGGATATTCCTGGGTTTTATCCAGCGCCAAGGACGCTTCCATAATCAGCCTGTTTGAGTCTATGAGCCTGCCGGAACGGGAACTTAAACCAATAAAGAGTTTGGCCTTGCCGAAAGCATCCGGCAGTTTGGCANCAACCCTNTTTTGGAACTCTTCGCACTTTGTTATCCCACTTTCAAGGTCGATGCTTGGTATGATGACTGAAATACCGTCCTCACCTTTTTCAAAGATTAAATCCCTCATGATGAAAAATGATACCGCCTCATCGGCAAAAAGGCGGTATTGGTCATCTGACAAATTTCCGCCATACTTAAACTCCATCACAATAAGAACGAGATCTTGCTCAGAAGCCGCACAGCGGTGAATTTCTGATGAAAGACGGTCACGTGTATAAGATTCCCAGCCAATGTTGGAACGGGGAGAAAAAAGCCCCTGCGGACTATCTTCACTTGTGTCAAAGGATTCTGTATTAAAATCTTCGGTTNTAAACTCCTCTGTGAATTCTTTGCCTGAGAAATTACCGGTTTCCGGTTCTACACCNGTAACCCCTCTGGCAGCTTCGCCAAAATCAAANGGATCTTCGGCTTCATGCGCACTAACGGCACCGGTCTGGGCAAACTGGTAATGCTGTCTTTTTTTCCCGATGAGCTCAATCAAAAGCGTAAAAAAAGCGATTGCCAAAGCAACAAGAACTGCCAAAAGCGTGTCACGCAAAACGCTGACCAAAAAAGTGTTATTTATAGTGCTGTGAATTGCCTGGATGTTTGCGTGCGCCTGGTTTTCAATCCTGAGCGGCAAAAAAAACGGCTGGCTTGGAAAACCTATGCCGCTTCTAAACCGCGGCGCATTTCCCGCCCAGATTATGCCGCTTCCGGGAAAACGTTCAAAAAACAAATCGCCTGATGAGCTAAAAATTATCGCGGCTGTGAGCGTTTGGGAAGATCCCATAAATCCCTGAATACTTATGTTATATGCCTGGCTTGGAAAACCGTAAAACACTGCATTTGATGTCGCCCTTTCGGCAAGCTGCATAAACTCCCTGTGTGCCAGGTTACGGCGATCTGCAATATCCATAACAATGCGGAATGCCCCGAAAGCCACCGCCCCGATGTAGATAAAAATGCATAACGTTGCAATTACCGAAGATACTTTGGAAGTCCTTCCTGAAACATCCATGCTTATTCCTTTTAAAAGATTATCCCGGTAATTAAGCCCCGGAACACTAAGGAATTACTGATTAATTCCTTAAGTCTCTGTGAAATTTTCGGCATTTGAGACAAAATAATGAGAGGAAAGAAAAACTCAAAGTTTCCCTATTTTCTTTTTGAAATATCTCCCTTATCCTAAAGCTCTCCAATCCTTATGTAACGCCAAATCGCAGTCGTTTCCTGCCCAAGCCGCCAGAAGCCGACTGAGCGCACACCCATCCTCTTGTACATATCAAGCCTTGTGGCAAGGGAAACTTCATCCTCAAAATACACGGTTACGGTTACCGGTACTTGGTATGTGAAAGTTGGAACGCCGTCCGCCCGCCTGATCTCTTGCACACCGTGTTCGGCAATCAAGCGCCGGATGTCGTCATAGATAAAAGCGCGGTTGGTTGTTACGTTGCCCCAGCTTCGCCCGTAAAACGGCAGACCCATAATGAGCATATCAGGTCCTATTACATCCAGGGAATGGCGGGCAACGCGGTATGACCACGGCATTGAGGCGATCGGCCCCGGCGCGCTTGTTGACCAGTGCTCATCGTACGCCATAACAAGGATGCGGTCAACGATTTCGGCGATTGTGGCGTAATCGTAGACATCGTTTGGCAGGGTGCGGGTTCTGGCGACAATGGCGACAGAAAGCATCCTGTCACCAAGCCCTGCGCGTAACTCACGCAAAAACGAGTGATACGCAAGGCGCGCGCCGGGCGGCACATACTCAAAATTGATTTGAAGCCCGTCAAAGGGAATGGAAGCCTGCAAAAGGTCGCGGATTAGCGCCTCGCGCTCCGCACTGCCTTCACGAAGCACAAAGTAACTGAGCGCCCATCCTGTGCAGGCGGCAACCAAATGTGTTCTGCCCTGAAAGCCCCGGAGATTTCTGTAATCCGGCACGCTGATTAACCTGCCATAGCGGTTTACGTTGGCGCCGAAATAGGCGATGTCTGTAACAGGTAAATCGGGGGTGAGGGCAAACTCCCTTCCCATCACAAGGTAACCCCACACTTCGCGGAAGTAGGAAACAGGCAGATTACTTCCGTTATCGACAAATGCAAACTCTTGCGGGAGCACAAACTGCTGCGGCAGAACTTCCGCCGCTTCATACCCCGGTGAATGACAGCCGGATAAAATCGCGGCGCTTAAGGTGAATGCGGTTAAACTCAAAAACGCAAACCGGAAAGTGGGAGCGACTTTAAAAGGTTTTTTTACTCTCATGGTTTTATTTATATAGGCATGATTTGCCATTAGTCAAGTGAGCTTTTTTAAAATTTAAGTTTGTCTTAAAAACCTGAAAAACATATAGCCGTACATCGAAACTGCGGTTATAATCAATATATGGGAATATTAGGGCGGCTTGGGAATGTAGTAAAAAGTTACCTCAACGATGAAGATTTAGGTTCGATTTTCAAATATGACAGCAGTTCAAAAAGCGGTCATTCCAAAAGCGCCGGTTATACTCGACACGGCGATCCGGATTTAAACGCCGCCTACGAAGAGCTAAACGATTTTCTGGGCGGGGAGAAAACAGGTTCGCAAAAGTCAACTTCACAGGGGACAAAAGATGAGGCGAAAGGAAACTCACGTCCCTTTTCGCATATGCCTGAAGAATTGCGAAAGGACTTTGATGAATTGGGCGTAAAGTATGATTCGACGGCGGCTGAATGTAAGGCGGCGTACAAAAAGATACTTAAAGCCTACCACCCTGACCACCATGCCGGAAACGCCGAAGCCGTGCGAATCGCAACGGAAAAAACCGCCAAAGTTAATGCCGCATATACGCGCATTGAGAAATGGCTCAAAACGAAAAATGGCTAAATGCTCAAAAATTTCCTGTGCCATTTAGCACATTTGCGCCGATAATGTATGATGGGTAATCCGTCAGGAAGGGCAACGAATGGATAAAAGACATTTTTTTGGAATTTTATTTGTTTTCCTCACCGCTTCTTTGTTTGCTCAAGCAGGCTTACGGATAATCGTTGAGGAAGGCGCAGACGGATTTGTCATTACAAGCTCTGAAGGAAGGGCAACTGAATTGACAATCCCCGAAGAGATCAACGGAATTCCTGTGGTCGCCATTGGCGAAAACGCCTTTATCCGCAGCGGTCTAACCATGGTCAGCATCCCTGACTCGGTAGTGGAAATCGGTGACGGCGCNTTTTCGCACAACGACTTAAGNGCTTTGGTAATTGGCGAAAACGTAATAACCATTGGCCGCGGCGCNTTTTCCAATAACCGCTTAACNTACATCACGCTGGGATTAAACGTTCAGACAATCGGCGTTGGCGCTTTTTCAGGCAACCATCTTTCAACCCTTGTTATTCCTGACAGCGTTGTTACTATAGA
>WQRS01000181.1 GCA_009786615.1 Treponema sp.
CATGATGATGATTTTATGGTAGCGTATTTTTTCAACGTTAAACTCCGTGCCGCAACCGGCGCCTATGCTGGCGATGATGGGCTGGAGTTTCTCGTTGGTCACAACTTTTTCGATGCGGGTTTTTTCCACGTTGAGCATTTTTCCCCACAGGGAAAGAATCGCCTGAAAATGGCGGTTGCGTCCCATTTTCGCGGAGCCGCCTGCGGAATCGCCCTCAACGATAAACAGTTCGCATTTTGCGGGGTCTTTTTCCGAGCAGTCAGAAAGTTTGCCCGGAAGTCCCGCGGAATCCATCGCGTTTTTGCGGCGGGTGGCATCCCGTGCCTGACGTGCGGCGATGCGGGCGCGGGCGGCGAGCACGGACTTTTCAAGGATATTCGTGATAACGTCAGGATGCTGATCGAGGAAAAGTTCCAACTGCTCGTTGACGACCGCTTCTACCACGCCCTTGATTTCGGAGTTGCCAAGCTTCGCTTTAGTCTGCCCCTCAAACTGCGGCTCAGGCACTTTCACCGAAAGGACGGCGGTCAGTCCTTCCCGCACGTCATCGCCGGAAAGGCTTTCGTCCAGTTTTTTGGCGTGTTTGGATTTTTTCAAGTATTCGTTGAGTGTGCGGGTAAGGGCAGACTTAAAACCCACCAAATGCGTTCCGCCTTCGCGGGTGTTGATGTCGTTCACAAACGAATACATTATCTCGTTGAAGCCATCGTTGTACTGAATCGCGCATTCCACTTCGATGCTGTTGCCAAAACCGTCATCCCGCGTTGTCTCTATGTACACAGGCTCTTTGTGTAATACTGTTTTGTGTTCATTAAGATACTGCACAAAACTTTTCACCCCGCCATTGAACTTAAACTCACTTATTTTGGGGTTGGAAAGCCGTTCATCGCGAATGACGATTTTTAAGCCCTTGTTAAGAAACGCCAGTTCCCGCAGGCGGTTACCAAGCGCATCGAAGTTGTAAGTGGTGGTTTCAAAAATCGAAGCGTCCGCCTTCCAGCGGATCACCGTTCCTCGCCTATCTTCGCCGCCGGCGGTCTGATGCGGATATGGGAGCTTGTCGGCTGTTACTTCGTGCGCGGGGCCGTCAGCAATGCCTGCTTTATAGGTTTGCGTGTAGATTTTGCCGTTAAGATGAACAAACGCCTCACACCATGACGAAAGGGCGTTCACAACCGAAACGCCGACACCGTGAAGCCCGCCTGAAACCTTGTAAGACTTTTTGTCGAACTTGCCACCGGCGTGAAGGCGCGTCATAACCAGTTCCAGAGCGCTGATTCCCTCGCCCGGATGAATGTCAACGGGAATTCCGCGGCCGTTGTCTTCCACGCGAACCACATCGTTACCCTCAAGCACGACAAGAATATTGTCGCAATGTCCCTGCATTGCCTCATCAACGGAGTTATCAACGACTTCAAAAACCAGATGATGCAAGCCGTCTATGCCTGTCGTGCCAATATACATACCGGGGCGCTTGCGAACAGCTTCCAAACCTTTAAGAATGGTAATGTTCTGCGCGGAATAGTCCAAATTTGTTGTGTCAGTCATTTGCTTAGTATACAAATTATGGAAGAAAAAGTAAATATTTTGATGCGGCGGCTCTGGCGGCTACTCTAAGAAATCAGTGATCCCTTAAATGCTCAGGCACAATTCCGTTAAGCAGCAAAATCTCCGGGCGGTATTCAAAGTGCATCGTATCGATTAAGTTCCAGTTGCCGCCCCAAATAAAGCCGAAAGATCGAAACGCCGCAATTACCGCTTGCGGCGGAGCCCAAAGATTATCAAAATCAAAATTTGCGCCGCTCCATTGCCAATAAGTGTGGCGTCCGGCCATGTGAACAGGCAAAAGGTCAATCGCAATGCCGTAGGAATGAAGACTGCGGCGGTTTGTTCCGGCTATCGTGCGCCAATTCCAGCCAAAAATGGGCGGAGTGGTTTGCAATTCGGCGATCCACTCATCTATGGAAGGATCGGTAAGCGAAGCGTAACGTATTCGCTCTTGAACAATGTCCAAAAGAGGCGCAACAGAGCGGTGAACCACCATTTTTACGCCCAAAAATGAATACAAAACTTGTTGATTCCAGCTTTCGCCTTTCGTTGGAGATGAATACAGCGCGTCAAACAAAAACGAAGAACCCACCGAACGCACCGGATTGGCAAAAGCCGCAAGCCGCTCTTGCATCGTGCCGACCCATGGATAAGCGTAAAAATCATAGGGATAAAACTCTTCCCAGCGATGGCGCTCGGATTCCGGCAAAAAGCGGCCGTTGGCGAAAAAAAAGCGTTCGCCGTTTACAAGCATTGACCAATCGTTATCAATAAACTGTACATCAGTGATCTTTTCAGGATGAGCGCGGGCAAATGTGCGCATGATATGTTCCTGGGCTTCCAGGTCATCAAGTATCAGCAACGTGGAAGGAAAGCGCGCAGGTATTTCAGGTTCAGCAACGCCGACTGTGCGGCAACTAATAAAAAGAAGCGCAAACAATACAGCGAAAATTGCCAACCGGAGATCGAACTTGGGACTTCTAATTCTTAGCAGTTGTAAAATACTCATACGCACGCTCATGTTAGCAAAACACATTTATTNTGATTATCGTAACAAACATTACAACTCATTTTTCTAGCTCCAAAAGAAATGCGTCAAGATCATCTTTTGCCGAAAAACTCCCTTGAAAAAACGTTTGGCTTCCTCCTCCCTTGCCGCCAAAAGCCGCAAAAGCTTCTTTGAACAAAACGCGAAGATCGGTGTTTTCTTCCTCGCAAAAAGCCGCAAACTTGTTGTCTTTTTCAGAAACCAAAATAATCAGTTTTTTGGTTTCGCTTTTTGCGATTTTGCCAATGGTAAGCACTTCCGCAATATCTTCGTCTGGATAACGTTCAATTACAGGCGGCTTTCCGCTCGCGGCAGCTTTGTCGACCAAAACTTGCGCTTTTGCTTTCGCAGCCTCCGCAACAAGTAATTTAAGCCGCCTTTCAGCATGGTTTGCCTTTTCCAAAAACTCCAAAACCGCATTTCCAGTTTCGTTCACAGGCGCACTTAAAGCGCGGGAAATAGTTGCGGCGTTTTGCCTAAGTCTGCGGCTGTCTTTTAGAACACGCCTTCCTGCGATAAACGTAATGCGCGCCATGCCCTTATATTTTTCCGCGCTCAAAATACGCAATGCGCCAATTTCAGCAGTTGAGCCTAAATGCGTTCCGCTGCACGGTGAAAAATCAAGACCTGAAATTTCCACAACCCGAATTACATCTTCACCTTGCGGGGGAAACTTCCGCAGCGGAAAAGCTGTAACATCTTCAGGCGGACAAAGATGAATAATAACCGGAAGATTTTCTTCGATTTTATCGGCAACGGCTTCCTCAATCAAAATAAGAAGCTGTTCATCAATAACAGGCGGATCAACGTCGATCGTGCAGGTTTCTTCGCCAATGTGCATGGAAACAGTTTGGCTTCCGGTCATGTGAAAAATAGTGCCGGAAAGAAGATGCTGCCCTGTGTGCTGTACGGCGGTATCCCTTTGACTCCGGCTGTCAAGGGCAAGATTTTCTTTTTGCGTCATGTGCATCGTAAAAATACCATATCATTTTATAGAAAAATTGTACAGAATTATGTATACTTTTATCATGCGGAATAGACTGACAAATGAGCTTGCTGTGTGCGGTTTTAACGCCGTAACCGCGCTTGCCGAATACCACCCCGAACAAATCAACCGCCTTTTCTTGCGGGAAGACAGGCTGGCTTTTTTTACCAAAGTTTGCAAAAACCTTGCCGAGCGCAAACGCCCGTATAAAATTTGTGAAGATGACGAACTTGAGCGCATCAGCAAATCGACCCACCATCAGGGAATTGTGGCGATGATTTTTTCACCTGAAGTACAGCCGCTTTCCCGCGAAGACCTGCAGCAGTGGGCGGAAGAAAAAAGCGCAGGTATTATACTGCATTCGCTTGGCAACGATCACAATATGGGCGCGATTATACGGTCGGCGGCTTTTTTCGATGTTAAGTACATTGTCATTTCAGGTGAAGACGG
>WQRS01000182.1 GCA_009786615.1 Treponema sp.
GAAACGTGCAGGCATTCCCATTTCTTGTCATTGCGATTTCGGCGGGCAAGAAGCTGATGCCGCAAAAGCCGCCGGGAAAAGCCGCAGCGTTTACAGCCGCATCGAAGAAAACAACGCCGTCCGCCGCGTTATCGAACTGGGCAAAAAAGCCTGCTGCCACATACACATTGCCCATGTGTCAACAAAAGAAGCGATCGAAGTTATCAGGCAGGCGAAAGTGGAACTGCGTAACGGTAATTCAGGCGATGGCTTTGCCCTTTCCTGCGAAGTTATGCCGCACAACCTTTGCCTTACCGAAAGCGATGCCGAAAAGCTCGGTGAAGAAACCTGGGGGCGTGTTAATCCGCCGCTCAGGCTAGATGAAGACCGAAAGGCGCTTATCGGCGCGCTTGCGGACGGAACGATTGACGCCATCGCCACAGATCACGCGCCGCACAGCAATGCCGGCAAAGAAGCCGGAGCGCCCGGCTTTTCGGCGTTCGAGACCGCCTTCGCCGCCGCTTTTTCACAACTTGTATTTAAGTCTTTCAACAACCAGCAATTTTCCCCGGCAATTGACCCGCCAATTGATTTGAAGCGCTTGTCATCACTCATGAGCGCAAATCCGGCGCGGCTAATCGGCTTGCAGGACAGGGGACTTTTGCGTGCGGGTTTAAAAGCAGACCTTGTTATTGTTGACACAGAAAGTTCGCAAGTTGTTGATCCGCGCACTTTTAAATCGCGCGGGAAAAACTCCCCTTTTTCAGGACATGAGCTTTTTGGAAAAATCCTTATGACTATTCGCGGCGGGCGCATAGTCTTTTCTGCCAACTAAACCGCATGAAAAACCGCCGCGCTATTAAGAATCCGCTTCCGCCAAAAACGCTTTTGCTTTGCTGATTGCTTGCAGAACCGCGCTCTCCGCTGTGCCGCCGGGAATGCTCCGCGAAGCCACGCACGCTTTTACAGAAAGGCTTTCGTAAAGCGACTCATCATAAAAATCCAAAAACTTTTTAAATTCCTGAGGCGTCAGCTCATCAAGCCGTTTCTTTTCTTCAATGGCGTAACGCACAATCTTTCCGGAAATTTCGTGCGCATCGCGAAACGCAACACCATTTTTCACAAGGAAATCCGCCAAGTCAGTTGCGTTTGTGTAGCCTCCAAGCGCGCTCTCATACATCGCTTCTGTGTTGAATGTGAGGCTTTCAAACATACCGGAAAATATTTTGAGGCAGGCTTTGACGGTGTCTGCGGAATCAAACACAGCTTCCTTGTCTTCTTGCATATCTTTGTTGTATGTCAGCGGCAGACCTTTCATCACCGTCAAAAGCGTCAAAAGGCTTCCATATACACGTCCGGTTTTGCCGCGAATGAGTTCAGCCATATCGGGGTTTTTTTTCTGCGGCATAATTGAAGATCCTGTTGCGTACGCGTCAGAAATCTCGACAAACCTGAACGCGTCCGTTGACCACAAAATAAGCTCCTCGCAGAAGCGGCTTAGGTGCATCATGACAAGGGAAAGGCAGGAAACAAACTCCACACAGAAATCTCTGTCCGAAACGGCATCAAGGCTGTTTTCGGTGACGGCGGAAAACCCAAGGCTTTCCATGACAAAATCCCTGTCAAGCGGGAAGCTGGTTCCGGCAAGCGCGCCGGAGCCAAGCGGCATGACATCTGTCCGCTTGCGGCAATCCTGCAAACGCTCATAATCCCGCTTAAACATCTGGAAATATGCCAGAAAATGATGCCCAAGAGTCACAGGCTGGGCTTTTTGCATATGCGTAAACCCGCTCATTATGTCGCCTGCGTGCCGTTTCGCCGTTGTCACCAGCAAGCGAAGCAGTTTAAGCAAAAGCTCGCAAGTCTCATCAATTTCTTCCTTGACGTACATTCGCATATCAAGGGCAACCTGATCGTTTCTGCTTCTGCCTGTGTGAAGCCGCCGCCCCGCCGCACCAATACGAGCGGCAAGTTCTGCTTCGACAAACGAATGAATATCTTCGGCTTTCAAGTCGATTTCCAGCGCACCGCTTTCGATATCAGCTAAAACGCTCTGTAAGGTTTCCACGATGGCCCCGGCATCGGCAGGGGGAATAATTCCCTGCCTGCCAAGCATTTGAGCGTGGGCGATGCTTCCATTTATGTCATGTTTGTAAAGCCTACGGTCAAAGCCGATGGAAGAATGAAAGCTGTTTGCCGCTTCATCAGTAAGACCTGAAAAGCGGCCGCCCCACAATTTCACTGACCTTTCTCCTGCGTGTTCTTTTTCATCATTGCGCGGACGGCAAACGGGAGACCAAGCAAGGCGATGAAGCCGTCAGCGTCTTTGTGGTTGTACAAATCGCCTGTTGCAAAGCTGGAAATACTTTGGTTGTAAAGCGAATACGGCGAGGAGCTACCGGCAGGCGTTATGTTACCTTTGTACAGTTTCAGCTTGACAGTGCCTGAAACATTTTCTTGTGTTTTATCGACAAATGCCTGAAGTGACTCACGCAGCGGCGAAAACCATTCCCCGCCGTAAATCAGTTCGGACATTTTAAGCGCGACTACGCTTTTAAAAGACGCTGTATGGCGATCAAGACACATATTTTCAAGTTCACGGTGCGCCGCGTATAAAATTGAGCCGCCGGGCGTTTCGTACACGCCGCGTGACTTCATGCCGACGACGCGGTTNTCAAGCAAATCNACAATACCAACNCCGTTTCTGCCGCCGCATTTGTTAAGTTCGCGTATCAACTCAACCGCCGGCAAGGTTTTACCGTTTAATTTTACAGGAATTCCGTTTTCAAAATGCAATTCCACGTATTCAGGCTCATCCGGCGCGTCTTCCGGCGCAACGGTCATCTGCAAAAGCCGCCTGTAGTTCGGTTCAACGGCAGGATCTTCAAGCTCAAGCCCTTCGTGGCTGAAATGCCACATATTGTCATCGCGGCTGTAACTGTGATCTTTTTTCGAAGGCAGCTCAATCCCGCGTTTTTCAAGATATTCCATTTCCTCTTCGCGCGATTTAATATCCCAAATCCGCCAAGGCACAATTACTTTAAGCCAAGGGGCAAAAGCCTTTATCGTCAGCTCAAAACGCACCTGATCGTTACCTTTGCCGGTTGCCCCGTGGCAAATTGCCGTGGCGTTTTCGGCAAGCGCCAGGTCGATGAGCTTTTTGGCAATCAAAGGACGCGCAACCGCTGTGCCAAGAAGGTACTTGCCTTCATAAATGGCACCTGCTTTGATCATGGGAAAAATATAATCGGTTACAAACTCTTCCTGCGCGTTGATTACCTTCACTTTTTGCGCGCCTATATCCAGCGCCCGTTTTTCGATCGCCGAATAGTCGCTGACTTGCCCAATGTCAACGCAACAGGCAACAATTTCGCATCCTGAATAGTTTTCCTGAAGCCACGGGATGATAACCGATGTATCAAGCCCGCCTGAAAACGCAAGCACAATTTTTTCGCCCATATAATGCCTCCTTCGCGGTATATTATTTTGGGTGCGTTAATGTAAATACTACAAATTAAACTTAAATGTCAAGCGGTTATATGACGTTCGTAAGCAGCGCNGATCCGCCNGAGGACGGCTTTTGCAAAACTTCAGTCTTTGCAAAAGCTCCCTTAGATTTAGTGGAAAAAGTGGGCGCGAACCCTTGGTTCGACAGACCGCTTTTTCAAAAGCCGTTTGCGAAATTAACCGAGTTTTGCAAACGGCTCAGAGGCTAGATTCTTTTTTCCGGTTGTGATAGAGTGGGAACGCATCGCCCAGATGGTGGAATTGGTAGACACGCTGGTTTCAGGTACCAGTGCCGTTAAAAGCATGGAAGTTCGAGTCTTCTTCTGGGCAAAAAGCTAACTGAATACCCAATTGATACTTTTCAAGCGTTAAATATTCCCCCAACAGACTCGAACTTCCGTAGGGTGCGCACGTCAAACGCATGAATATTTTGCATTGAGGTTTTTTGCTGTTTTTGGGGTTTTCAGCATGAAAAAATGGTCGGTGAAACAGTGCTTTTAACGGGCTT
>WQRS01000183.1 GCA_009786615.1 Treponema sp.
ATGGAACCGTTTCCGGGCGCTGATTATGAGTTTGTGGATAATATCAAGGGCGGTTCAATTCCCACCGAATACATACCGAGTTGCGACAAAGGCTTTAAGGAAGCCGTCAAAAAGGGAAGCCTCATCGGCTTTCCCGTGGTCAACATCCGCTGCCTTATCAACGACGGGCAAAGCCATCCGGTGGACTCCTCCGACATCGCCTTCCAGCAGGCTGCTATCGGCGCGTTCAGGGAAGCTTACGGAAAAGCCAAACCCTGCATACTTGAGCCTATCATGAAAGTGGCTGTGGAAGGACCGACGGAGTTTCAGGGAAATATTTATGCGTCAATAAACCAAAGGCGTGGTATAATACTTGCATCCACCGAGGACGGCTCGTTCTCGCGGGTGGAAGCGGAAGTACCGTTAAGNGAAATGTTCGGTTACTCCACTGTACTGCGCTCCCTTACGCAAGGGAANGCTGAGTTCACGATGGAGTTCGACAAGTACGGGAAAGTTCCGCAAAGCATTTCTGAAGAACTCATCAAAGAAGCGGAAGAAAAACGCAAGAAAGAGCAAAGGTAAGGGGGATTACCAAGATGGTTGATACAAGCGAAATTGTTAGGCGCAGCCCGATACGGATTCTTGACGCGGCGATTCACGGCGGATTAAAAGCCGGTGAGATGGGCGTGATTGCCGCACCTTCCGGCATCGGGAAAACATCAGTTCTGGTTCAGTTGGGCATGGATAAGCTCCTGCGAGAGAAAAAGGTCATTCACGTTTCCTTTACTCAGGATGCCGATTATGTCCTTGTCTGGTATCAGGATATTTTCAATGAGCTGTTCAAAAAGGAATCGTTGCGGAATCCGAAGGAAGTGAAGAGNGAGCTTGAAAAAAACCGCGTGCAGATGAAGTTCACNCAGGAAGGGCTTACAGTCGATCAGATTCTGAAAAGCATCAGAGCGCTCATCAAAGAAGGCGGTTTTAAGGCGGATGCGGTGATCGTTGACGGGCTTAAATTCGCCAAAATCAAAGAGGAACACGTGGCGGCTTTCAAGGCATTTGCCGCGGAGATGGCTGTGTGCATTTGGTTTTCCTGCACAGTCAAAGGCGAGGAGCCGCTGTACGACAAGCAACGCATTCCGCTTATCATAAAAGAATACGCAAAGATTTTTGAAGTTATTGTTGTTTTACAGCCGAAGCCTGATGGAATCACACTCACCGTTTCCCGCGACAGGGACGAGCACATTCCTGAAGATTTGGCTTTGCGTCTTGATCCGAAGACATTGCTGATTTTAGAAAACTAATCCCTTAATTGCCGCCATGGGAACTCAAGCATTAAGCCAGATAATGGTGCTTTTTATCCTCATGGCGGCAGGTTTTTTGTGCTGTAAGCTAAAAGTCGTTCCCAAAGAAGCAGCCCNGTATTTTTCATCCTTTGGCATGAAGGTAACTTTTCCNTGCCTNATCATCACGTCGTTTAACCGCCCTTTTTCGCGTGAGCTCTTGGNNGAAGCGGGCGCGATTGTGGTACTCTCCACGCTGTTAAGCCTCGCAACCATTCCGCTGGTCATGCTTGTGCTTAACCACGTTTAGCCGTGAAACAAAAGCGGCTTTCCCCGCGCCTACAACTGCTGGATTTTTTCATTAATTAAGTTACCTAAAAGTACGTGAATGTCCTCTAAAGCCGCCTTTTGGTACATTTTCATAGTGGAAACAGGATCTATCTCTTTATGAAAGAAAACAGTCGGGTCAATTCCCAAAGCATAAGCGAGCTTATGTATCATTTCTGAAGAAGGAAATTTGATGGTATTTTCAAGCATTCCAATATAGTTGGTTGAGGTTTCTGTCTTTTCAGCCAGATAAGCCTGGCTCCAACCCCGCGCCTGTCGGAATTGTTTAAGATTGGTCCCAAATACATCCCTGATATTTGTCATATAAGAACATAAACCCGATTTGCATTGTATATAAAGACAATATTTTTAAACAACACACTAAAAGTATTGACTTTATAATTATATTATGATACTTTGAGTTTGTGTTTTTACCTGTTTAGCCCACCCGTTGGGTGGACAAATCTTATGTGATTATCCGCCAAAGAAGACGGAAATCACAAAAAAGGAGTTCTATTATGAAGAACTTTAAACTCTTGGGGATTATTGCACTGCTGGCAATAATCGGACTTTCAGCAACGAGTTGTATGACAACAAGCTCCATTGGCGGCACTGTTGATCGTCANGGNCTTATTTCCGGAGCCGGGGCAGCTGCAGAAGGTGCCACGGAGATAGCGTCATTCAGTGTTTTTCTGGGTCTTTTTACCAGCGGATACGAAGAGTATGCCGCCGCAGTGAGAGCAGCTATAGATCAGGGAAGGCAAATTTCCTCAATAACAACATGGTACGTTTTATTCACCAGAACTACAGCGTTTGCCAGATGAGTTTTTCCATGATTGGAAAGCCCGTATAAAAAAATCACCCTCCTACAAAAGCCGTACAATTCAGTGTTGAAGGGTTGTACGGCTCCTTTAGTGACTTAGGGTGCTTTTGCGCCGGAGGACGCATTACTTAACTAAAATCTCCTGTCACTTGAATCTCATCACAATATTCGCAGCGGTAAGTTCGTTCCTCAACGCTTTCCAGAAAAAACACTTGCGGAACATATTTTTCAGTTGATGTGATGCAGCGCGGGTTTTTGCACAAGATCACGTTTTCAACCTGCTCAGGCAGTTTCAGTTTTATTTTTTTGGTGATTTTTTCGTTTTCGATAATGTTCACGGTGATGTTCGGGTCAATGAGCCCAAGCACGTCAAAGTTAATCGCGATGGTGTTGGCGATTTTGATCATGTCCTTGCGCCCCATTCCGCGCGAAGTTGCATTTACCACAAATGCCACAGTGTGCGGCAGCTTATCAAGCCCAAGCCAATTAAAAACGTGTATTCCCTGTCCCGCTTTAATGTGGTCGATTACAATTCCGTTTATGATTTTATCGATGTTAAGCATTTTCCACCCCCAAAATCCCTGCCAAAAGCGCCATACGAATAAACATCCCGCATTTTGCCTGCCTGAAATACATTGCGCGCGGATCATCATCGATTTCAACGGCAATTTCGTTTACCCTCGGAAGCGGATGCAATACCATCATGTCTTTTTTCGCATGNGACAGTTTTTCCATTGTTAAAATGTAGCTGTCTTTCAGNCGTATGTAATCTTCCTCNTTGAAAAACCGCTCGCGCTGAACCCGCGTCATATAAAGCACATCCAAATCGCCAATCACGCTGTCAAGGCTTTTGGTTTCTATGTAAGAAATGTTGTGTTCAGCCATAACGCCCGTTTTGAGGTATTTGGGGATGGTGAGTTCCTCAGGNGAAATAAACGCAATACTAACCCCTGAATAACGCGACAGCGCTTTGACAAGCGAGTGAACAGTGCGCCCGAACTTTAAGTCACCGCAAAAGCCAACGCGGACGTTCTCCACGCTTCCCCGCCCGCGGCGTATAGTAAGCAAATCGGTGAGCGTTTGAGTAGGATGGTGGTGGCCGCCGTCTCCGGCGTTGATGACAGGCACACACGAGTAACGCGAAGCAAGAAGGGCTGAGCCTTCTTTGGGATTACGCATGACAATTGCGTCAGCGTAGCAGGCAACGGTGCGTATGCTGTCCGCAAGCGATTCGCCTTTTGAGGCGGAACTTGAGCCCGGATCCGCAAAACCCAAAGTGCTGCCGCCAAGCCGCTGCATTGCCGCCTCAAAAGAAAGGCGCGTTCTGGTGCTGGGCTCAAAAAACAACGTCGCCAAAACTTTTCCTCTGCAAAGTTCGCGGAAGGGTTTTGGGGTTTCTTCAATTTTTTCGGCAAGGGCAAAAAGCGCCTCCATTTCTTCAAGCGAAAAATCGTAAGGTTCAATGAAGTGCCTGCTTTTAAGCGAGTCAAGCCGTTTTAGGTCAAATTCTTTTAACATCAGGAGATCTCCCGTCTGATACGACTGTACAACAAAACGCGCATTTTTTCAATAGCACTCAAAA
>WQRS01000184.1 GCA_009786615.1 Treponema sp.
GGGAAAACCTGGCGGGGAAAGCTCTCTTATTTTGCAAGATAAGGTTTCCAAAGAAGCATGCGATTCTGCACATGCAGAATCGCACGATTCCGCTATTCCCACCACAGAAAACCTAGTTTCAAAGGCAATTTCGCTTTTCGCCGCGCACACAGGTTTTGCCTGCGCCTTTAACGTCCTGCTTGAAAAGCGCATCCCCATTGGCGCGGGGCTTGGCGGCGGCTCAAGTGACGCGGCTTCGGCTCTTATGGCGCTAAACCTGCTTTCAAGTAATATTCTTTCGGAAAATCAGTTGCTGTCCTTGGCGGCGCGTTTGGGCAGCGATGTACCGTTTTTTATAGGGCAGAATACGGCGGCATTTGTCAGCGGGCGCGGTGAGCGGGTGAAAGCGGTTCCGCCGCCGCCTGAAATTCCGGTATTGCTTGTAAAGCCGCCGTTCTCAAGCGACACAGCCGGGGCTTACCGCCTTCTGGCGGAAACCCGCGCCGCCGCTGAAGCGGCTACCATGCAAGCAAGTAGCGCGCGAAACAAGCCCGATCCAAGCGAGCTTGAGCTTATCGAAGCATTAACGCAGCCGCCGCAAAAGTGGCCGTTTTACAACGATTTTCTGCCTGTTTTTTTGGAACACGATGCGGCTGCCGCGGATGCTTACAAGGAAATCCTTGCGCGCTTGCGGGAAGCGGGAGCTTTGTTTGCGGGGCTTTCGGGGAGCGGCTCCTGCTGTTTTGGGGTTTTTGGCGAAGAAACGGCGGCGAAAAAGGCGGCTGAAAGCCTTTCATGGGGGGAAAACTGGGTGAGCGTGACGAGTTTCCTTGCAAAAAAGCCTGAAATCGTGTTACAATAAGGAATATGAGTGTCGTAACAATCGACGGGAAAGGTCTAAATTTACATAATCTTGTGTTGGTTGCGCGGCAGCATCACAAGGTTGAGTTAAGCGAAGCGGCAAAAGAGTCCATCAAAAAATCAAGGGATTATGTTGACCGCCTTGTCAACGAAGGGCGTGTCGTTTACGGCATCACCACAGGCTTTGGGGAGTTCAGCAAGGTAAGCATCGCCAAAGAAGAAACTGAGCTTTTACAGAAAAACCTGATCGTAAGCCACGCCTGCGGGATTGGCGAAAATCTTCCCACTGCCACGGTGCGCGCGCTGATGCTTTTGCGGATAAATGCGCTGTCGCAAGGTTTTTCAGGTATCCGCCTTGAAACGATTCAGGGCTTAATCGATATGCTTAACCTCGGTGTGATTCCCGCTGTGCCTGAAAAGGGATCGCTTGGCGCATCCGGAGACCTTGTGCCGCTGGCGCACATGGTGCTTCCGCTTCTGGGGCTGGGTGAAGCGTATTACAAGGACGAACTTATGCCGGGCGCGGAAGCGATGAAGCGAGCCGACATTCAACCTGTCGTCTTAACGTCCAAAGAAGGGCTTGCGCTCATCAACGGAACGCCTGCGATGACGGCTGTGGGTGCGCTCACGCTTTTTGATGCGCTTAACCTTTCAAAGCTCTGCGATGTGGCGGCGGCGCTCACTCTTGAAGCGGTCAACGGCGTAACTGACGCGTACATCCCCGACATCCACGTTATCCGCCCGCATCAGGGGCAGATGGACACGGCGGCGAACCTGCTTAGATTGCTTGCCGATAGCGAGCGCATAACGAAAACGGCAGAGCTCCGCGTTCAGGATGCGTACAGTCTGCGCTGTGTGCCGCAGATCCACGGGGCAAGCAAGGATGCGCTTAACTTTATCGCGGGTAAAGTCGCCATCGAAATGAACTCGGTTACGGATAATCCCATAATACTTGCCGACAAAGACATGGCGATTTCAGGCGGCAACTTCCACGGGCAGCCTGTGGCGCTGGGTTTTGACTTTTTGGGCATTGCCCTGGCTGAACTTGCCAATGTTTCTGAACGCCGGCTTGAGCGCCTTGTGAACCCTGCCTTAAGCGGGCTTCCGGCGTTTCTAACCGAGCAAGGCGGGCTTCATTCGGGGTTCATGATCGCGCAGTACACTGCCGCAGCTTTGGTTTCGGAAAACAAAGTGTTTGCGCATCCTGCAAGCGTGGACTCAATTCCGTCTTCGGCAGGGCAGGAAGATCATGTGAGCATGGGAATGACGGCGGCGCGGAAGGCGCGGGAAATTTATTACAACACCAGCCGCGTGCTTGCCATAGAGATTTTGGCGGCGGCGCAGGCNATTGACATGAACCGGAATTATTCGGGCAAAAAACTGGGCAAGGGAACTCAAGCGGCGTACGACATCATCCGCTCCGTTACAGACGCCGTCACTGAAGACCGGGAACTNTACATCGACTTCAACAAAACCGCCGCGCTCATNGACTCAAACCGTCTTGTGCAGGCAGTGGAAAANGCAATAGGAGAACTGAAGTAAACATAAGAACCAAATAAACCAATTGAAACAATGTTGTCTTTTTGGTTACAATGCATGATACTTTGCTATTTGGAGGATTCTTTATGTTTGCTGATCTTATTCTCAACCCTGTAACACTGTCGGTTGCGGTCATGGTCACGCTCTGTATGCTCAAGTTTAACATCCACTTGGCTGTTATCATTGCCGCTGTTTTCGCGGGGCTTTACGCGGGCATGCCGCTTTCGGCTACGGCAGCACAAACCGCGGAAACAGGGGTTCCGGGCATAATGCAGGCGTTCATCGGCATACCGGGTAACGCGCTTTTATCCGGCATGGCGGGAATGAACAACATCGCGCTTGCTTATGTATTACTAGGCGCTTTGGCGTACGCGCTCCAGATGTCGGGGCTTGCAACGAGGTTCGCCAATGTCCTGAACCGGCTCTTTGGCAAGACAGGATGGCTGTTCCTCATCGTCCTAGCAATCATTTCGTCCTTCTCGCAGAACATCATCCCGATCCATATCGCGTTCGTTCCGATTCTCGTTCCACCGCTTCTCCTCATGATGAACAAGCTAAGAATTGACCGTCGTGCGGCGGCCTGTTCAATTGCTTTTGGTCTTAAGGCTCCGTACATTCTGTTGCCTTTCGGCTTCGGGCTTATTTTCCATAANATCGTAGCCGACAACATCACCCTAAGCGGGCTGGATGTTACGGCAGCCGCGATCTGGCGGCATATGATTCCCCTTGCCCTCGCTATGATAGGTGGTTTGCTGATTGCGATTTTCTTCTCTTACCGAAAGCCGCGTGATTATGAAGACAAGCCGCTCCTCGTTGCCCCGGAAATAAAAGAAGAAGACACCAAAGGCCCGTTTAAGCTCAAGCACTGGGGCGCGCTGCTTGGCGCATGTGCCACCTTTGGAATGCAGGTGTGGGCGAACGCCGCTTTCGCGGGCTCTCCCCTCTGGGCGCTCTCGCTTGGCGCTACGATTGCCCTCCTCATCATGTTCATCTTCGGCACACTCAACCCGCGCACAATGAAGCTGAACGAGTGCGTCAAGGGCGGTATTGGGCTGATGGGCTTTATCGCTTTCATCATGCTTGTCGCCGCAGGTTATGCCAGCGTTCTGCGCGCAACCGGTGGTATTCAGACTCTCGTTGACGCCGCGCTTTACCTCGCCGGTGACAATATGCTCTTCTCACTCATTGCAATGCAACTCATCGGTCTTTTGATCACTATGGGCATTGGTACTTCCTTCGGCACAATTCCGCTTATTGCCGCGGTTTTCGTGCCCTTCATGCTTGGAATGGGCTTCTCCCCGGCGGCCATCATCATCACTATCGCAGCCGCCGGTGTCACAGGAGATGCCGGTATGCCCCAGTCCGATACGGCTCTTGGTCCGACCGCCGGTCTTGACGCCGACGGCCAGCACGACCACATCTGGGACACGTGTATCCCGACATTCATTCACTTCAACATACCAATCAAAATTGGCGGTATTATCGCTGCAATGATTGTTGCGTAAAGCCGTTTTCGCAACGGGAAAAGGCTGCCAGGATAATTCCGGCAGCCTTTTTTTGCTGTATTTGCCGTTTGCAAGAATTTTTTAGGAGAGGCGATGCTTGTTGAAGT
>WQRS01000185.1 GCA_009786615.1 Treponema sp.
CATGTAACGCCCGCCGAACCTGTCGCCGTCATAGCCGATGTCAGTAATATACACATCCTTGCCAACATCGAAGAAAGCGACATAGCCAGAGTGCGGGCGGGACAGCCTGTCACCATCACTATAGACACCTTCGGCAGACAGCGCTTTAACGGCTATGTCAGGAATATAGGCAGAATCACCCAAGCCGAGCTTGGCGGCAATCCGGTGTTCTTTAATATCAGCGGCGTTTTTACACGGCTGACGCACTTAATCCCGGTAGAAATCAATATCACCGACGATGTTGATTTAAGCGGCATTATCGGTGTGAACGCCAATGTCAGAATTGCGCTCAGATCGCCTGCCGGTAATTTGCGCCCTGTCACCGCTGCTGTTACAAATGGCGGTGCGGCACGCTCGATTACTAAAAGCATCACTGCCAGAGGCACGGTTGAAAGCGTCCAAAGAAGGATCGTGTATTCTACGCTGGGAGCGGTAATCGAGCGGGTTTACGTTGAAGCCGGAGATCGCGTAACGGAGGGGCAGATGCTTGCCGCGCTGGCTGCCGAGGATTTGGATATTCAAATCGCAAATGCGCAGGCGGCGTTACAAATAGCCGAAGTAAATGTGGGCGCGGCACAGCACAACCATGAAATCCGCGGCAACCTGTACGGTGCAAGAGTCATTGCGCGTGATGAATTGCGGCAAGCCGAATTTGCCCTGCAATCGGCGCTCGCTTCCCGCCAGCAGGCACAGGCGGCGCTTGATGCGGCGCGCTTTATACGGGAAAGATCTGTTATCACAGCGGTTATATGCGGCACGGTAACAACTGTCGCCGCCAGAGAAGGCGCTGCCGGCACGGGGCTCCTGTTCATCATAGAAGACACGGACAATTTGCGGATCGCCGCCAGTTTCAGGGAGTACGATTTAAGCAGAATACACGCCGGCATGGAAGTTGCCATTAGCTCAAACGCGACGGGAAACACCGAATATTCAGGTGTTATTACAAGAATAAACCCTGCAGCTACGGTGCTTTCGTCCGCCGCGGAATTTGAAGCGGAAGTGCTGGTCACATCGCCAAACTCAGGGCTGCGCATCGGCACAAACGCGCGGATTAATGTGCGGCTGGAGTGATCGCTGTTTTCCTGCCGTAGTCTGAGCATAGATTAAGCCAAATGACAGCTTCCTATATTCCGCCAAATGAAGTAGATTGTTTGCATGACAGTACAAGAGATAATCGACGCTCTTACCCCAAATACAGACCGCTTCCCGCGCGAAGCCCTTGCTGCGGCAACTCAGCATAAAGAGGAGCTGATTCCACACCTTTTGAACGCCCTGGATTATGTATGTGATTCAGCGGAAGAAATGATGGCGGAAGATTCTTCCTATGATTTATACTTTTACGCCATTTATCTCCTGGCGCAATTCCGCGAAAAGCAGGCTTTCTCCAAACTGATTCGGCTCCTGAAAAAGGAAAAAGAGATACTGGACTACTTTCTTGGCGATGTCATAACGGATGGGAGCAGCCGCTGCCTTTGTAGCGTCTATGACGGCAACTTGGAACTTCTGAAAGAACTCATTGAAGACACAAACGCATACGAATATGCGCGAAACGCCGCATTGGAAACGTATGGCTTTATTACCCGCGGCGATCCCGTAGCCCGCAAAGAAATGATAGACTATCTTCGGCGCTACATCCATGAGCAACTAAAAGATGACACCTCGTCTATGCCGAGTTTTGTCTCTTCCGTAGTTTTGGAAGAGCATATTTTTGAATTGATACCCGACATAAAATTCCTTTACGACAGAAACCTTATTGATCATTTCTTTCATGGCGGATACGACAGTTTTTTGGATTTTATATTTGACTATCAACTTGAAACGAAAAACATCTTTATCGATGATGTTATTGAAGAGCTTCAGCATTGGGCAAAGTATCAGCAGAAGCCAAAACCACAACCAAGCCTACCGGTGGAAAAACCTCCGGCGGGAGACCCCGTGCAGAAAACCAAAAAGAAAATAGGCAGAAATGATCCTTGTCCCTGCAACAGCGGGAAAAAATACAAAAAATGCTGCCTGTTTTTGGGTATTACCCGGTTTAACGATGAAGATGACGAATTGTCCGAAGAAACCGAATCTCAAGATTTTTTTGGCGGACTGCGGGGTATGTATGACGAATCAAAGCCTTACGATTTGATGCAAAACTACCCTCGCCGCGGGCCGCCTTCTGTGGAAGGCCAGCGAATGATTTCGGAATTCTACAGTCCTAAAGCGCTAGAAATAGATATTCCCGTATACAAGGCACTTGTTCACAGAAGCATCCCGATATGGGTGAAGCGCAATATGGTCAAGGAAGACATGGAACGTTTAGACTTCCTATTGGAAGCCTTCAATATGTTTACGCAAACTTGTGAAGAAGAGCATCTGGAAACCTTCGCAGATTTTGACCGGAAATACATGGTTCACTACGAATCTTCCAACTGGGTGGGCGTTTTGAACGAACTCCTCGAAGAATATGCGGATAGGCTTTCTGAGAAAAAAAGCGCTGCCCGCGAAACAGTAAAAGCTACGCTTGCTCGCATGGGGGGTGTTACAGAACGCAGGGTAAAATCGGGCATTGTTTCTCCCTTTGATGATTGATTTTTGGCCCGCTTCTGCTACAATGAATACAAAATGACTCCAGAACAAAAAGCCCGAATCGAAATTGATAAAAAACTGACAGCTTCCGGCTGGTTATTGCAGGATAAGAAGGAGCTCAATCCTGCTGCCGGGTCGGGTGTTGCGGTGCGTGAATTTGCCACCGATTCAGGGCCAGTTGATTACCTCCTGTTTGTTGACAGAAAGCCTGTCGGTGTCATTGAGGCAAAAAAAGCGGAGGAAGGTCAGAATATGACCGTTCATGAATCCCAATCAATTCGATACGCTGTAAGCGGAATTAAGTGGGCTGTAAACGGCCAAAACATTCGTTTTACGTATGAAGCTACCAATGTCATTACCCGTTTCACCGATTACGCCGATGAAAAAGCCCGATCCCGTGGAGTATTCTCTTTCCACCGCCCTGAAACCCTGCGTGAGCTGCTGGGTAACGATTCCAGCATTCGCAATAAAATGAAATTGATTCCGCTTTTTGAAAATACTCAAAAAAAGTTTCGTGACTGCCAGGTAAAAGCGATTATCGGACTTGAACGATCTTTTGCCGATAATCGTCCACGCGCGCTCATTCAAATGGCAACGGGCGCGGGAAAAACATATACTGCTGTCACCGCCATTTATCGGCTCTTAAAATATGCCAAAGTAAGGCGGGTGTTGTTTTTGGTTGACACCAGAAATCTTGGCACCCAAGCGGAAACGGAGTTTATCGGATATATGCCAAGCGATGAAACGCGCCGTTTTTCTGAACTGTACGATGTGCGGCGTCTTAACTCAGGAAATATACCTTCGTCCTCGCAGGTTTGTATAAGTACGATTCAACGCATGTACTCAATATTAAAAGGCGAGGAGCTGGATGAAAGAAACGAAGAAGAAAATCCCAACGAATATGAAGGCGCGCTCAAGGGAAGCCCTCGTGAGGTTGCCTATAATCCAAAATATCCTCCTGAGTTTTTTGATGTCATTATTATTGATGAGTGTCACCGTTCTATATATAACATTTGGCAGCAGGTACTCGATTATTTTGATGCGTTCCAGGTCGGGCTGACCGCAACGCCGGATAAACGAACTTTTGGTTACTTTGCCGAAAACGTGGTAAGCGAATACACACATGAGGAAGCAGTCCTTGATAACGTGAATGTCGGCTTTGACACGTACCTTATAGAAACTGAAATCACCAAAAAAGGCGCAACGATTCTGCGGCAGCCGGTAGAAAAGCGCAACCGTTTAACCCGCGCAAAACGATGGGAAATGCTTGATGTGGACGAAACCTATGCAGGTACGCAGCTTGATCGTGCTGTGGTGAATAAAAGCCAAATCCGCGCGGTTGTCCGTACGTTCAAAGACAAACTGCTGAC
>WQRS01000186.1 GCA_009786615.1 Treponema sp.
AAACCTGGTCCTGACCGGGATATAAGCGAATACAAGGTCCCCAAAGAACTGAAAAAAGATAAATCCAAGGGCGATGAGTTTTTGGCTTCGATGGGCATTTATATTTTTAATGCCCAGGCGATGGAATCCTGTCTTGCAAATGAAATGCCTGATTTTGGAAAGGAAATTATTCCCAAGGCGATAAACACCCTTAAAGTAAACGCGTATATTTTTGACGGTTATTGGGAAGACATCGGCACCATCAAAAGTTTTTACGAAGCAAACCTTAACCTTACCACCCTGCGCCCGCGTTTTGACTTTTACGATGAAGCGCACCCGATTTACACGCACTCCCGCTGCCTTCCCCCCTCAAAGATGAATTTCAGCAATATGAACCAGTCAATTGCTTCAGAAGGCTGCATCATAACAAACGCGTCAATTGCCGATTCCATTGTCGGGGTAAGAACGATAATCGAGTCCGGTTCAAGCCTTAACGGGGTTATTTGTATGGGAGCGGATTATTACGAATCGGAGGAGCAGCGGCAAAAAAACGCGGAGGAACGCCGCCCCAACGTCGGCATCGGCAAAGGTGCGCTCATCAAAAGGGCAATTATCGACAAGAACGCCTGTATAGGGGAAGGCTGCCGCATAGGCGTGGATGATAACATAGACAGAGCGGACGGCGATTACGGCAATTACCACATCGTTGACGGAATAATCGTTATCCAAAAAAACGCGGTGGTATATCCGGGAACGAAGATTTAGGCGCGCAGGATTATGAACGCCAAAAAACTATTCCTGTCAACTGTTTTTTTATTTCTGTCTTCGTTTGCTTTTTCAGTTGGCCCTTTGTATTCCCCGACATGGGGTTTTTCCCTTGACCTGCCTGTAAGTTTTGAACTTACAGACAGCAACGGAATTGACCGCTTTTCTTTTGCCAATGCCTGCGGCGCTCACTTTGACGTTATCGTTTATCACGCCGCAGACGGCAGACCGCACCACCACCCCAACCTGCAAGCCCTGGTTCAGGACGTACAGCAAAGGCTTAATAACTCTGGGCAGACGGATTCTTTTGATTTCCGCGGGCGCACTGCGTATGTAATGGAACTCAACTTTGAAATTTCCACAGCCGGCGGTGAAACACAGCGTATGTCAGGCTGGGCTTTGGCTCACACGCTTGAAGACAACCGTCCGGGTGCCGCCGCAAACGCTCCGGGAAGTGCACCGCCAAAACTTTTGGCGCTGGCGTACGGTCTTGCTGAAAGGAACGACTTGCTTGTGTACCATCTTTCGGCGCTTAACTCAATTGCCCTGCAAGCGCAAGACAGGCTGGCGCCCGGCCCCATCACTGAATTTCTGTATCCACGGCGAACTCAAGTGCGCGTTCCCGTTTTCGGCATGGACATACAGGCGCAATTTTTCACAGAAGATGCCGAGGCTGCGCAGGCGCTTATCGAGCGGGAGTTTTTGCTTCTTCGCCGTTATGAACACGCGCACAATTGGCAGCAGGCTTGGCAGCGCTTTTACCGCGCAATTTACCGCGATTCGTTTTATCGTTTGCAAGATGCCGCCTTCCACATTGAGCGTGAGCTTAATGCTCACTCAAGCGGCGAGCGCGATTTTGCTGAAAGCCTTTTGCGCTGGGTACAGACGTTCACCTTCGAGCGCGATTTTGAAGGCAGCGATTTTGTGAACCTTGTCAGCGCCGTCACTGAGGGAAGAGGCGACTGCGACTCGCGCGCGATGCTTTGGGCGCTCATTTTGCGGCAGGCAAACATTCCCTCAGGCATCATGGTTTCCCGCCATTTCAGCCACGCGATGGGGCTTGCGTACCTTCCCGGTTCCGGCGCGCGTTTTCCTGTGGATGGGCAGGGTTTTCTTGTGGCGGAAACCACCACCGATGTCGGCATTGGGCTTATCGAACAAGAGATGAGCGTTATCGGGCATTGGCTGGGAATTATTTTTGAGTAAGGTTTTTTAGTGTTTACTGGCGGCAGTTCCAAACCAGCTGGTTTTGGAATCTAGCCGACTAAAATATTGTACGCTTCTTCGGTGGTTTTCGCTTCCAAAAGCGAGCTTCTAAGCTCGGCGTTTTTAAGAAGGGAACTGAAAAACGAAAGCGTTTGAAGGTAATAAGCGTGCTGACTTGTGGCGGCGCCAATCATGATAAGCAAGCGCACAGGTTCTTCGTCCAATGCCTGAAAGTCAAGAATTTCTGTCTGGCTGATTCCCACAGAAACAACCAAATCGGTAATCGAAGCAAGCCGTATGTGCGGAATGGCAATGCCCCTGCCTATGGAAGTGCTCATAAGATCCTCACGTTTAAGTATCTCATGCGCCAGCTCCTGGCGGTTTTTTATTTGGGGAGATGTGGAAATGTTGTCCACAAGCGCCAAAAGCGCATCCCGTTTTGCCTGATGATTGAGGAAAATGACGCGATCGGGGGAAAGGATGGACTGCAGGTGTATGTTCCCGTTCTGCGGGACGAGCCTGCTGGATGACAAGCGTTCGTTTACCCACTTCTCAAGATCCGCTTTTTTAAAGCGCCAGACAGTTCCAATCTTCCCGGCAGGAATCTCACCCTTCTGCGCCCAATCATAGACAGTCCGCTCGGAAACCCGCAAATACTTCGCGACTTCATCAATTGTTAGAATATCGTTTTCTGTCATCCCTTTTCCAGCTCCTGACCGCTTTCATCGTTAGGTAGAAATGTACACGATACCGCAACAGATGTCAACAAGCCGTAATGCCTCGCCGTTAAATACTATTTAATGAAATTAAAACACGCGTCTGACTTTGTTTTAATAAAAATGGTTGATGCACCCCCGACACATAGAGTAGTAATTACCTGTCAGCCAAATTAAGCAGTTTGATGTGTGAATGAGGAGACAGGTATGTTTAGAAGTTTGAAGGTGAAAATCATTGTCCCGATTGTCGGCTTGCTGATTTTCATGATCGGTTTCATTTTTTTGCAAGTTTCGGCNGCGGTGACAAACCTTGCCGATTATCTTACCTATGAGCGCACTTCTTTGGCATCCAGAACTGCGGAAGCACAGCTTGCCAATCTTGAGGAGAAGACGGAGATGGCAGCACTGTCCGCCGCAAGCAGCCACACAATTGTGATGAATTTGCAGAATTGGAACGCCAACCCGCAGGGAAGGNTATCCTCAAGGCAGGCAATGGTTGCGTACCTGCAATCTGCCGCCATCGACATNGGGATAGACTGNTTCGTTGTGCGCAATGCGCAGGGGTTTGTNATCCTGCGGCTGCACAATCTGGACTTACACGGCGATCACGATGGCAGCATGGCAGTTGCCGCGTCNATGCGCGGGGAAACCACAACATCTTATTTTTCGACAGCAATGATGCCAATGGTGCTGAACACCACCACACCGATATGGAGCGGCGGCGAAATTATTGGCACGATAACGTCGATGATATTTCTGTATACTGATGAGTTTGTGGATCGTTTCGCACGGATATTTGGCGCTGATGTAAGTGTTTTTGGCGGAATTTCCAGAATCTCGCGAATTGCAACCACGCTTTTGACTGAGAATAACCAGCGCGCCATTGGCACTACCGCTGACGCGAATGTTATTGAAGAGGTTCTCGGAGAAGGGTGGTCTTTGATGGCAAAGAGGGAGCTGTTCGGGAAGCGGTTCCACGTACACTACATGCCGCTATTCGATGTTTCAGGCACTCCGGCCGGTATATTCTCCGTTGCCTTTTCTAATGAGCGTGCGCTCAATGCTACCGACGCGGTGCAGCGAAACCTGCTCGTTATAGGCGTTTCAAGCCTTGTATTGGTCGCCGTTGTGATGCTCCTGTTTATCATGAGGATGTTAAAGCCCATTAATCTTTTGACTCATACCCTTGGCAGCACCGCAAACGGCGATCTAACGAAAAGGCTTCCGGAGACGGGCAAAGACGAGATAGCAATGGCTTCTCGCTCCTTCAACCTGACTATGCGGGCGCTGGGGGAAATGATAGGTATGGT
>WQRS01000187.1 GCA_009786615.1 Treponema sp.
ATGGTTGACCAGTTTGTATCGTTTTCTTTGGGACGCATGGAAGATGATGAAGACAAGGCGCTGCGCAAGGAAATGGGACCGTGGCCTGATAAATACTGGAAAGCTTTTCCTCAAGTTATCCGCCTTTTAATCGCTGACTTCCTGAAAGGCGAAATGGCGGAAAGCGACTTTAACACCCGCCTTGGGCTTGCATTGCAGATGCACTAAACGCCTAAAACCTCAGCCGCAGCATCGTCGTAAAGTCAAAATATCTGCCGCCTTGTAAACCCGGCGGCAAAGGGCCAAGTTCGCCGCGATGATTGGCGTTGCCTGAAAAAAGGCGGCGGTCAAGGGGAACCAAAGCCGTAAACGTCAAAGTTGCGCCTTGAAATATTTCGCGGCTAAATGTCGCAATCGGGGTAAACGAAATATCGCTTAAGCCTGAAATCAGGGCAAAGCCGGCGTTGGTGAAATCGTCAAAAAGCCACGTAAAACCTGTGTACAGATAGTGCTCGTTGGCAAGATGCCCGCCGCCTGAAATTGATGTTGAAGAAGCGGTGCCTGAGAAAAGGTATTCGGCAGCGATTATAAGATTTCCTCTGAAAAATGAATAATCAAAGCCAAAGCTTAACGCAAGGCCGTCCAGGGCGCTCTGCTGTTCAAAGTTGTTCGTATAAAGCACATCCAAAACCAGCCCCAGTTCCAAATCTGCTTTGACTGAAAGACCAACTCGCTGAATGCCGTACCGCGCGGATGGGATAAGCCAGCCGTTACCGGCAGTCGGGATGAGGCCGCCTCTGGGTGATTCAAACGAAAACAGCGCTTTGGTGACACCTCTGCTCCATTCCCGTTCCACCGTCATTCCAACGTGACCTCCAGCGCCGGACTGCGAAAAAGGGTTGTGAGGAGCCGCGCCGAAAAAGACCAGATTCCAGTCAAACGNAGGCCACCACGAAAGCTCCGCTCCAAGAACGGCGCGCGGGCGGGCGTTAGTGATTAGCGGGTTTACCGGATTNAGGAAGTCTGTNGGCCGCCAAAAAAGCCCGTGCCCTATGGGGATTCGGGTAAGCCCGCCGTCAAAGCGCACGTTGTCGGTGTTTATGCGGAAGTAAAGGCGCTCAAGTTCAAAACCTGCGATGAAATGGGAGCCTGCGACAAAAGGCGTTGTTGCCATACCGTGCGCGCCAAGCGATTGCGCCTGCATGGCGGCGGCGTTATCTCCGGCAAGGGCGATTAGGTTCACATCGGCAAAAACTGACGCCATTTCCCGCAAGCGGGCTATCATACGGAGGTTTGCGTATTTTTCGATGCCGTAGGAAAAAGACGGGGCATCAGCTGACCCTGCGCGAAACACAACTGAGGAATCCAAAATGCCTGAAACGCTTATCTGCGCCCAAAGTCCGCCGACGCGAAAAAGAGGCAAAGGGCAAAAGGGATGAGTTTTTTCACCGTGTTTACCGCTCCAGATTCCGCCTTGAGAACACCGCGTCAGGGATTGGCTGGTCAAGCACAACGTTGTTCATTCTGAAAACGGTTCTTGAGTTGGCGCGTAAAAGATCGCGCAGTTCAACTTCCACCGGAAAACGCCGCCCGCCTAAAACCTCAACACGCAGCAGATTGTACTCCCTAAGCCGCGCCCCGGAAAGCGCGAAAAACTCCGAGCGCAAAAGGTCGCCTGTTTCTTGATCAACCCACAGCATACGCCGCGGATGGCTTTCCCCCCTGCGTATCGCCGTTAAATCCAGCACCCACGCATTGCGGCCTGCCCAAACCCCTGAATCAATCGTTTGCAGTCCGACCAAAACGGCGTTAAAGCGCTCAGAAAGCGGCTCGTTATTAAGCATATCTTCATACGACATATCAGAACCCATCATCGATTCGCGCAGCATGTGCCCTGAAATCCGCCGCGCCCGCTCGATGTCGGGGGAAATCACCCAAAGCCGCCCGTTTTCCATTAGATAACGGGTTCCGCGGTCTTCGGGGTTGGTAAACTCTATAAAACTGAAACCGCCGCCGCGCGCCTGCGCCCGCATGGTTTTCACAAAACGGCGGTTGTGGTGATAGATGATCATTTCCCCGTCATACTGTATAGTCTGGAAAATCTCGTTGTTGTCGATTCTGGTAAGAAGTTCCCCCGCTGTGGGCGCCGCAAGCGATTGCGCAAAGCCGAAATCCGCGGTTAGCATCACCAGGCTTACGACAATTGCCGCTGAAAAAATCTTTCTTTTCATAACACGCCTCCTGTGTTAATAACATTATCTCCGTAACGCTTCCACCGGTTCAACAAACGCGCTTTTAAGCGATGGAATCAGCGTGAAAATCGATGCGACAACCACGCCCAAAAACCACGCCTGCGCAAGCGAAACAACGCTGAAACTTAAGAAAACCGCGTCACTTGCCTGAAACTGGGCAAAGGTGCCGCCTGTCATGGCAGTCCAGCGGAACGGGAAAACCTCGCCAATCGCTGTCAGAATGCCGCCTGCGACAACGCCCGCAAAAGCGCCGATCGCGCTCATAAAAACCGACTCGAAAAAAAATACGGTTACAATTTCACGGCGGCTCATGCCAAGACAGCCCATCATGCCTATTTCTTTGATGCGCTCGTGTATGATCATCACAACAGTGTTGATTATGAGCAAGCACGCAACCACGAGGAAAATCAGGTAGATGAGGGCGTACAGCGGACGGGCGCTAAGCATGATGGCGACCCAAAAATTGTCCTGCCAGTCCCGCACAACACTTCCTTCGCCAAGCAGCATCTGCACTTGCGCCGCGATTGACCGGCTAAGGCGCTCATCTTCGGCAAAAATCACCAGTTGCTGTGTGCCTTCGCCGAGCACCAAAAGCCGCTGGAGACGCTGGAAGTCAACGATGATGTAGTTGTCGTCAAACCTCATGTAATCGAAGGCGAAAATGCCTGAAATGCGCGGCTCCCACGGCCTGTCGGAAAACTGCGCCGAAATCGTTGAAAGCGGGACAAAATCGCCCACGGCAAGCCCTGTCCTTTGGGCAAGCGACCAGCCGATGACAGCGTCGTTTGAGTCAGGCAAAGGCCAATGACCTTCTATAAGACCTGAATCGCGGTTTATGAGGTTAAAGTTGTTAAGAGCCATTTCCTCTTCCACCTTTAGCCCCCAAAGCATCGCGTGGCGGATTACGTTTTCGTGCAGGGACGCGAAGGTTTCGATTCTGGGAAACACCGCCTGAACTCCCGGAACGGTTTTGATTTTTGCGATAAGGCTTTCGATGTCCGCGCCGTCCGCCACAGGAAACTGCACGGGCATGAACTCGCTGTCAGCCTCGAACTCGGCGGAAACAACCCGCACATGACCGGTGTCAAAAATCTGCACAATTTCGTTGATGTTTCTGGAAAAGCCGTCGATGAAGCCGCCGTAAAAGGCAATGAAAAACACCGCAAAGCCGACAGCGGTAAGGCAGAAAAACGTCCGCCGCTTGTTCCGCCAGATATTGCGGTACGCGATTTTTATAAGCATCAATGTACCGCCCTGCTTTTGTTCATTTGCCTTAACATTTGCCATCGTGCCTTCCTTTGCCCGTTACTCAAACCGCAGGCTGTCGGTGATGCGCATCTTCACCGCGCGGTGAGTAGGGATAAATGCCATGAGGGATGCGACAAGTGTCGCCACAATACCTGAACCGATAATCACAGGGATATTCCACATGGAGCGGTAGTGCGTGGTGATGCGGAAGCCAACACCGCCGCCCAAAGCATCCGCCATCGCCGAAACATCAAGCCCGTGAACGACCATAGGGTAGTTTATAAGGCAGCCGACAATGATGCCGAGCACCGAGCCGAAAAAGCCCAAGAAACCCGCTTCAAGCATATACACCTGTATCATCTGCCCGTTGGTCATGCCCAAAGCCCGCATCATGCCGATTTCCTTTGTGCGCTCCAAAACCGCAAGCAGTATTGTGTTTGAAATCCCCAGAAACG
>WQRS01000188.1 GCA_009786615.1 Treponema sp.
GCGATCGCAGGAACAGCGGCGTGCCTGTTACGGTAAATACGCCATCGCCGCGCCGTATCTGCACAAGCCTTGTCTGTCCGCCCGGGGCGGAAAGTGCGCGGATATTATCACCGGGCGGAACGGTAAAGGCGAATGATGAGGAGAATGTGGCGGCGCTGGGATACGCGGCGGAAATAAGCTGCTCATCATCAACATCGTAATATTCGTCCTTGGAGCGCTCATCATCTTGCGGGGAAGAAGACCAGCCAAAAGTCACTTCGATTTCAAATTCCTCAAGCAAAACGATGAGTTCCCTGTTTATGCGGAACTCCCATTCCGAAAGGTAATCCAATACAAGGAAAAGGTTTCCGCCTGATTCAATCCATTGAAGGAGTTTTTCAGAGACTGTTACCGCGTTTCCTTCCGCAAGAGCAGTTTCCGCTGTCCAGTCAAAAAGCGAAGCCTGTACGAAAACGTTCCGTTCCTGCGCTCCGGTAAGGCTTGTTATATTGCCGCGCCTTGTTATTCTTATATCGCTCCCTGTTGNCGTNAGCCAGCGATCCAGCGCNAGNTATTCGTTGNTTCTCGCTTCGCGGGAAGGCGGATCCCACCGCGTTGCAGGATATATTTCAAGGAACGCCCAGGCAAGTGCTGCCAGTATGCCGAGAATNGCAAGCGTTGTCGCAAAAGCGATGAGTTTGCCGCGGTTCATGTGCCTACCGCCTGTTCGCTTTCTTTCAAAAGGGAGTGCCCGTAAAAAAGAGCCTCTTCAAAACAGCCTTCGCCGGGAGCGCTTGCGCCATACGCGAAAAGAACCCAGTTGCGCACCAGTTTCTCAAAACCTTCCGCCTCGCCGTATAAGGCTGTGCGGACGATGTTAAGGCAGTCGTATTCGGTGGCGTTATCGGGGAATGAAAGGGCGCGGTATTTTACACACGCCATTATGCAGCCGGAAAGACANGCTGCCCAGGCTTCGCGGATATTACCTTGTTTGTGAAACGCTTGTGCGCGCCGGAAAAGCGCCTGCGGGCTTTCGCGTGAAAAAAACGGCGAGGCGTAATTTCTTGATGAAAAAACTGCAGGTGTATATTTTTTTGCGTAGGTTTTCCAAAACCAGTAAGCTGCAAACGCTGTTAATGATGCAATTGCCACAACCGCCATAAAGCGCAAAATATAACCCAAAGCCTGCCTTATTCCTTCAAGCCATTGGGGAAAAACAAGCGCTTCTTGCGGTTCAGGCGCGGCGCGTGGTTCCCGCTCTCTAAAGCGTATTCCCCAGCTTTCGCGCGCGCCGCCGAACTCCGCGTCATCAAGTATGGTTTCAAGAATTTCCAGTGAGTGCGGCTCGGGGATGGGGAAGATTTGAGCTTGTGCGCTTTCTTCGCTGTGTGCCTGTTTTGGGAGGAAAAGAAAAAGGCAGAGTAAAATCGCGTGTACAGAACTTTTTTTGACAGCGGGGGAGGGGAGCGAAAACTTCTGGAAAAGCAGCTGCAAATCCCAGCCTTCAACTTCGACACGGCTGTTGATGTACAAGCTGAAACCCGTACACACATAAAGGCTTCCGGCAAGAATATACATCAGGCAAAACACAACAAACACAAAATTGCCGAACGCGAGGGTGTTATTCCACAAATCAATACCGGCGGGGAGGAAGGTGTTGTTTACGATCTCGGCGAACACTATAAAGCTTAAAAGCAAAAAGCGCTCAAGCAGAAACGAAAGCAATGTTATAAATGAACAAAAATGAAGCCCGCCGTCGGAAAGCGTTTTTTTTCGCTTGAGAAACTGCTCACCGCGCGCGTGTTCTAAAATCCTGATTGGCATGTGCGCCGACCGGTTTGGCGAAAAGCGCCGCCACAATAAATCGCCCAAAAGCCCCTGCCGCATTTCCCAAAGGGAAACAAGATGGTTCTTAAGCTTCTGCGGCGCGCCTTCACCTGAGTGAAAAAACCTCGAAGAAACAACGTAAAGGGCAAGGCGGTCAAACAGCGGACGCAGCCACCACAAAACAATTATGGAAATAAAAAGATGCCCTATTGGCAAGAGGCGTATAAGAAAAGCCGCCAAAGAAAAGGGCAGGGCAAAAAAAAGCATGAGACGGGAAAAGTTGTGCCGCCACAGCAGTATGCCTGAATCGGCGGCCTCCCACACGCTTCTGCGCCGCAAGAGCAGGGCGCTGTCCAAAAGCAGTTTCACCTGTCTTTCCTCCGCCCGGCAAAAACAAAGTACCAAATCACCAGCACCCACATCGCAGGCCCGCTCCGTAACGCAGGGCAAGCGGGAGTTCGTGGCGGGACGACCAGAACGCTTCAATAGCCGCCGCTATCACAAGCATAATTGCTGCCCCCGCGATAATGGGCAGGGCAGTTTTCCCCGCGTTGCGAACTGAAGCGCCCCGCGATAATCCTTTCGTTATAAAAAAGCTGTATCCCAAAAGCAGCCCTGCCTGCGCGCTGAACACAATCGCCGTCAGCTCAAAGCTTCCGTGGGCGATAACAAACGGGAAAAACGTTTCCCCGTAACCTATGTTGATAATGTGCGCGGTTGCCGCGCCCAAAAAAAGCGCGTTAAAGGACAGAATAAAAAGGCTCCCGAAACCTGCAAGTATGCCGCCTGCGAATGTTCTAAACGCGATGGAAACATTGTTGAAAATGTAAAGGCCAAACATATCAGCGTCCGAACTCACTTCACGCGGGCGCAGAAAATGCTCGCTTCCCGGATAATACATATACTCAAGGTCTGTCACCATGCTCTCGCCCAAAATCTGGTAAGCCATGTGCGGGTGGCGTATGCACAAAAGCGCGAAAAAAGCGCCAAGCCCGTAAAAAATAAGAAGGCAGGCTGCCAGCGCCCGCCACTGGGAACGCACCGCGCGTGGAAAAGTACGCAAGACATAATCGGCAAACGTTTTCGGCGACCAAAAGCGGCGGCTGTACAAAACCTGACTGCCATCCAATACAAGGGCGTTAAGCCTTTCAATTATGGACGGATCAAAGCCGAACGCGCGGGCGGAGTTTAAATCCTGGGTGAGCTCCCTGTACCGTTGAGGAAATTGCTCTGCATTGAAGGCAAGGTTCTTTTTGTCGCCTTTGAGCATTTTTTCAAACTCGTTCCAGGATACTTCCCTTCGGTTTACAAAAGCCTGCTGCGTCATCCTCTCATCCTCCAAGCGTTCGGGCAACACCAAGCAGGTAAGCAGACGCAGACCTCGCCGTTGATTCCGAAACATCCGCCCCGCTTTCCGCTGACTTTAGCTTGTCCGTCCAAATTTCTGCAATCTCATCGGCTCGTGACTTTCCCAAAAGCGGGTAACGCCTGGCAAATGAAAGAATAGCCTGCTTTTCTTCGTAGCTGAGTTTCCGTTCAGGGTACACTTGCGGAATGTCTGCAAGCCAGGGCATAACCGGTCTTTTTAAAGCCGGGCTTGTGAACCTGCCGGGAGTGCGCGCGGCGGCTGTGTAAACCACCAGCGTATCCCCAGCCCAATCGCCTGTGCGCCTGAACGCGGGGCTAACAAGTGAGCAGAGAAAGGCAATCAGGTACAGGAACATAAACGCATCGGCAAAGCGCAGGAGGTTTCGCAGGAAGGAAGCGCCGGCATTCACCGGTGTCCCGTCCGAACGCAATACCTGTATCCCCATAAAGCGCTTGCCGGGGCTTTGTCCGCGCGCGAANACNTCAAAGGCGGTGTGGTAAAACCAGTCAAGCGCGAAAATCAATATNAGCGTGAACCAATATCCCAGCGCCCATCTTAAAATGTCACCTGAGATAACGANAATCAACACCAAAATTCCCTGAATAAGCGCGTCAATCGCCCACGCGCATCCCCTGATAAAAATGCCNGCGGGGTATATGGTAAACTCAATTCCCTCAGGTGTTTGCGCCTGAAAAGAAGAATCAAGCTTTGCGCGCTCAAATCCTGTCATTAGATCAGAGCGCCGTTG
>WQRS01000189.1 GCA_009786615.1 Treponema sp.
GGAATGTCTTCCCGCAAGCTCATTCCATAAAAACGGGGTAAGGCGTTTGTACGATACCCTTCCCGCCAGTGACTGCGAACTCTGTTTTAATAAATCGCGCGAAGCGGAACCAAGAATGAGAAAACATCCCGGACGGTTCCACTCGTCAACAAGACTGCGGATCAATGGGAAAAGTTCCGGCTTGCGCTGAATTTCATCAATGCAGATAAGTTTTCCCTTTTGGGCGCTCAAAAACCACTCGGCATTATCCAGTTTGCTGAGGTCAGAAGGCCGTTCAAGATCCAGATAAACGAAATCGGCGGCAGTTTTACTCCGCCTCTTTTCTGAGGTTTTCAGACTCAACTGTTTTACCAAGGTGGACTTGCCGCACTGCCGGGGACCTGTAACAGCGGTGACCGGAAAATGTTTGAGCGAGTCCAATAGGTCAACTTCAGAATAGCGCAAATAATAGTTCATCTTTCTCCATGTAAATTAAAAATATAAATTTAGATTTACATGGATAATATACAACAAAGCGAAAAGAATTGCAAGCTCAAGTGTCTCCCACTGCAAATTGAAAATTGCTGGTCACATCGTTTGCAGTATTGACTTCCCGCGCGGACAACCATACACTAATTGCATGGAGCGTTTTTGGACGACAGCATAACTATTGTACTTGACAACCGTGATGTTCTTTCAGGGGTCTGCGGGGCGAACGATGGCAACCTCAAAATTATCGAGGGTTTTCTTGGCGGCCGCATCGCCACAAGGGGAAACGAGATACGCCTTGAGGGTTCAGACGATGCGGGTGTCAAGCGCTTTAAGACGCTTATGGATAACCTCATCTCACTTGTGCAGGAAGGCGAAACCCCGTCTCTTGAGCACGTCAGCTCACTTGCAGGTTGTGAAATGCCTTCAGGCGGGGAAGCGTTCATTCAGATTCCCGGCGGGTTTCGGCGGGTTTATCCGCGCGGCAGGAACCAGGCGCTTTATATACAGAACATGAAAAATTTCGACATTTGCTTTGGTATTGGACCTGCCGGAACCGGAAAGACCTACCTTGCCATAGCGCACGCCTTAAGCCTTGTATTGTCCAAAAAAAGCCGCAAGCTCGTTCTTACCCGCCCTGTGGTTGAGGCAGGTGAGAGCCTTGGATTTCTTCCGGGCGATCTTGCACAAAAAATCAGCCCTTACTTGCGCCCCCTTTACGATGCAATGGAGGCTTTACTGCCTTATGACGTAATTCAGCGCATGGAGGAAAGCCGCGCCATAGAAATCGCCCCGCTTGCGTATATGCGCGGGCGCAGCTTAAACGATTGCATGGTGATACTGGATGAGGCGCAGAACACAACCAAAGAGCAAATGAAAATGTTCCTCACCCGAATTGGCGAGGGCGGAAAAGCGGTTATCACAGGCGACATCACGCAGGTTGACCTTCCGCGCCGCGGTGACTCAGGGCTTTTGGAGGCGATTTCCCTGTTATCTAAAATAGAGGGGCTTAATTTTTCATATCTGCACACGGTGGATATTGTACGCAACCCGCTTGTAAAAAAGATAATACAGGCGTACGATAACAAAGACAGGCAGGGGCAAAAACCGTACCCTGAAAACAGTAACGCACATACAGATGCACCCAATGAAAAACAATCCTGAACGCCTGAATATACTCACGCTACTTCGCCGCCTNATCCCNAGCGGAATGCGCAGGGGGCCGGCGCTGGCGTGGCTTGCAGCACTTTTCCTCTGCCTTGTGGTAATTCTTGCAAACCACGGAACAAGCCGCCATGCTGCCGTAAGCTTTCTCGGGGAGATTGACGAGTTCGAGGCTGGCATGGTTGCGCACAGGGATGTCATTGCCGACCGCACAATAACCTACATTGACGAATACGCAACGCGCCTTAGAGTTTATGAGCTTATGCGGCTTTCTCCGGCTGTTTTTCGTCAGTCTGACAGGGTAACTATCGACATAATNTCCAGGTGGNATCAGTTTGCAGGTTTAATAAGAGAGTTTTACCGGCAGGANATTCATCTTGAAGGCGCTTCACCGTACTTATATCCGCCGAATGAGCATTCGCCTGATNCATATTCGCNGGAGGCTTTTGTGCTTGCAATTGAACTTGAGTTTCCAGGCTATTTTCCGCATGGAATTCTTCAAGCGCTTTACGAAAGCGAAGACCGCTTTTCCCTGCTGCAAAGCGCCCAAAATGTCTTAAGTACTGTGCTGGAACGTGGAATTGTCTTTATGCCGCATACAGGTCTTGAGCACTTGAATCAGGACTTTATCGAGCTAATTCGTGTTGTAAGCGGACGCTTTGAACAGGAGCGCCTTCCTATTGCAAACATCGTAACACGCGCCACAGTGATGCAGGCTGCCGCATCTCAAATCGCTTTGCCAAATCATCCGGCGGCTTTTTCTCATATTGCGCCGGCGCTTCTTTCCCCGTTTCTGCTTGAGAACGCTTTTTTTTCACCGGAAGACACTGAACAGCGCCTTGCGTTTATACAGGCGACTGCGGAACCTGTACTTCGCACAATAGAGCAGGGGCAGAGAATAATACAGCGCGGTTTTATCATTACCGAGGAGGAAATGGCGGAACTTGCCATTGTGCTTGCGGCAATACCTGAAGATGGTTCCCGCCCCTTTTTTGCCGATTCGCTTTTTCTCATCCTTATTTTTGCTTTCATTTATTACTTTTGTGGAAGCCGCCTTATTGACCGCAAACTTAAAGACAGCGAAATCTATCTCATCATTGCGCTTTCGGCGCTTTACATTTCAGGTTCTGTTTTGGTACGGAACGCGCCAATATACAATTTCCCTGATTCCGTCATCGTGCCAACGGCGCTTGTTATGCTTTTGCCGTCAATTCTTATCCACCCGCGCTTGGCGCTTGTGCTTGCAATGACGCTTCCCCTTGGCGCTTTTTTAACAGGCTCTTTTGATGCCGCATCCTTCATTTTTGCGCTTGTATCAGGTGTTGTTGCAGCTTATTCGCTGCAAGGGGCGGAAAAGCGCATGGACTTGGTTAGGGCGGGCTTGATTGTTGCGGCGGCAAACGTTTTTGCGATGGTCGCTGTGCTTTTGTGGCAGCAGTTTCCGGCTGGCGTGTATCCGCAGGCGCTGTTTTGGGCGGCGTTTAACGGNATCGCTTCGGGGATGCTCGTATTGGGCGTGCTTCCGCCGCTGGAAAACGCCCTGAACGCCTCCACGTCGTTCAGGCTCATCGAACTTTCCGATCTTAACGCGCCCGTTTTGCGCAAACTTTTTACCACCGCCCCCGGCACTTACAGCCATTCGATTATGGTGGCAAATCTTGCCGAGGCCGCCTGCATGGAAATAAAGGCAAACCCGCTTTTGGCGCGAGTCGGGGCGTACTACCACGACCTTGGTAAAATGGAAAACCCCGATTACTTTGTNGAAAACCAAACCGATTACAACCGCCACGATTATATTGCGCCCCGTCTTTCGGCAACGGTAATTCGCAGCCATGTTAAGCTCGGCGTGGAAAAAGCGCGCCAGCTTGGGCTTCCCCGCGAAGTGCTTGATATAATCGGCGAGCACCACGGCAATTCGGTNATTTCGTGGTTTTACGATAAGGCGCTTAAACAGGAAGGNAAAAGCGGCAAAAACGCGCCTGTGAANATCGAAGATTTTTCCTATCCGGGAATTCCGCCGCGCTCGCGCGAAAGTGCTGTGGTTATGCTTGCGGATGTGACTGAGGCGGCGGTGCGTACACTTAATAAGCCAACTGCCGTTAAAATCGAGAAATTCACTGAGGAGCTGATAGCCAAAAAAGTGGCGCACGGTCAACTTGCGCAATCGGAATTGACCTTTGTTGACGTGGAAAAAATCAAAAATGTCTTTGTGCGTGTGCTTGTGGCGTATTATCATTCGCGCATCGAATACCCCAAAACCGTCGATGTGCAGGATGCCGCGGCCTTGCC
>WQRS01000190.1 GCA_009786615.1 Treponema sp.
AAATTTAAGCAATACTTCGCCGATTTTATCGCCGCTTCCGCCAGCGAGCTTAAAAGCGAATGTTATCTGCCAAAAGCATCGGACTGGTTTATCAAAAACGGTTACCTTAAGATGCGCTCGCTTGAAGCAAACGCTGAATGGTTCGGCGTTACGTACAAAGAAGACAGGGAAACCGCGCTTAAGCGGCTGGAAGAACTAACTGCCGAAGGTGAATACCCCGCGCCGCTTTGGTAGGAGAAAAGCGATGGANAAAACCATTACCGTCATCCGGCAATCAGACACCCGCAATTCGCCCTTTGTCCCNGGAACCATGAGCGAACGGATAGCCTTGGTTTGGCCGTTAACCTGTGAAGCAGTTTCTTTAAGCGGAAAATACGATGTTGAACAGCGATTACAAAGACATATTACGCGCGTTATCAGAAAGAAAGGTTAAATTCCTTCTGGTCGGTGCTTATGCGATGGCGGCTCATGGCTATCCGCGGTCTACTATGGACATAGATCTTTGGGTTATGCCTGATCCTGAAAATGCCCGTTTGGCACTCCACGCACTTGAGGATTTCGGCGCCCCTTGCGGCGATTTGTCACCGGACGATTTGCAAAAAGAAGGGCTTATTTTTCAGATTGGCGTTGCCCCCCGCCGTATAGATATTCTGACATCGATTGACGGATTGAAATTTGAAGATGCATTCTCCCGCGCAGACGCAATTGAAATTGATGCTATCACTGTTAGCGTCCTGTCGATCCCTGACCTGATCACAAACAAGCGGGCTACCGGAAGAATGAAAGACCTGGCTGATGTGGAATTTCTGGAAGAAGACCGATAGCGCCTTCAAGTTTCAAAAGTGCGCGCTTTTTTTCTAACCCGCCTGCGTAACCTGTAAGGCTGCCGTCTGCGCCAACTACGCGGTGGCAGGGAACGATGAGCGATATTGGGTTGTGCCCCACCGCGCCGCCGACTGCCTGCGCTGACGCTTTCTTGCCCGAAGCGGCAAGTTCACTTGCGATTGCCCCGTACGTTGTTGTTTTGCCGTAAGGGATTTTCAAAAGGATTTTCCACACCGCCTGCTGAAAGTCCGTTCCCTCAAGTGCCAACGGAGGCGAAGCATCAGGCTTCATACCCGCAAAATAGTCTGCAAGCCACGCTTTAAGAGCGACAAAAACCGGATTATCAGGAGTTTCAGTCAACGCATCTGCGCCGGGCGGGAAATATTTCTGCCCGACAAACCATATTCCCCGCAAGTCATAACCGGCGGCATTTTCGCCCGCCGTGGCAAAAACCGCCCCCAAAGGCGTTTCGATAGTGCTGGAGATATATTGGCTATTTTGGCGGTTTTTACTTTTCATACGAAAGTATAGCACAGAAAACCGCGATCGTATACACTCATGTTATGATACGCCCCGTGACACCTCATGATGCAGCGGCGATTTGCGGCATTTACAACCACTACGTAAAAAATACCACCATTTCGTTTGAGGAAACGCCTCTGTCACAAACGGAGATGGAAGAGAGAATACGCACAATCAGCGCAAAGTTTCCTTACATCGTGCATGAGGATGAGTCAGGGGAAATAAACGGGTTTGCCTACATCAGCAAATGGAGAGAACGGAGCGCCTACCATCGTTCAGCAGAGATTTCGATTTACATTAAAGATGGTTTTCAAGGCAAAGGGCTTGGCACTACGCTGATGGACAAGCTCATCGGGGAAACCAGGAAAACCGGGATTCATGCTTTAGTGGCAGGAATTACCATTCCCAACCACAACAGCATTGCCTTGCACGAGAAATTCGGCTTTGAAAAAATCGGGCATTTTAAGGAAATCGGACATAAGTTCGGGCGATGGATTGATGTAGGCTATTGGGAACTTATATTGAGCTGAATGAAAAGTTTATGAAAATCGATTTAAAAATTTATGAGAATAAAAAGAATCATAAAGAAGATTCTGTAGTCTCCATATTTTGCACCTTATTCCTCACGGTTGGCGCATTTCCTCCCGTAACGCAAGCGGGCAACGGGCATTTACCCGCCCAACCCAAAACGGTGGCAGTCACCGTTTTGGGTTGGGGCAGTACGTTATTAACTGTTATGGTGTCACGGTGATGGTGGCGACAGGACCATTGAAGGGCGTTGTTGCCGTTGCCCCGTTTACAATTGTCCCGCGAACCTGAAGAGTTCCAGCCTCAACACCGGTCAGAACGCCCGCCGCGCTCAAGGTCGCGTTGGGTGATGCCGGTCCCGGGTAGATACTCCACACTATGGTAGAGTTCGTCGCGGTAGCCGGAGCTACCGTCCCCGCGAGGGTTATGTTTCCACCCACCGCTACTGTTGTGGGCGATGTCTTGGTAATACCGGTTACAGGAACATGAGGCACCACGGTGATGATGAAGCTCTGAGTGAAGTGCGTTGCTACCATTGCTCCGTCTGGAGCTGTTAACGTTGATCCGCCTGCAACTGTTGCACGAACAACTAAAGTTCCAACCGCAACGCCGGTCAGAACGCCCGCCGCGCTCAAAGTCGCGTTGGCTGATGTCGGTCCCGGGTAGATACTCCACACTATGGTAGAGTTCGTAGCGTTAGCCGGAGTTACCGTCCCCGCGAGGGTTATGTTTCCACCTACCCCTACGGTTGAGGGTGATGTCTTGGTAATGCCGGTTACATCAACAGGGTAAGCTACCCAGGGGAAGGGTCTCGGCGCACCGCCGTCACTTCTGGCTACAAAACCTAACAGCACACCATCCGCATGATAAATTCTGTCAATGTGGAGTTGTCCGTTAAAATAGCCGCCTGTAAAGCTTGTGCCTGCCGACGCACCGAAAGTCGGATTGAAAACCCACAAATTGCCGGCTTTCACAACTTCACCACGGCTAATAACGGCACCACCCAGGCGAATTGCAAAAAAATTCCCCCCAACTACCTGTACTCCCGCTCTTGTCGGATCCCCATCAAAAACTTCGATGAGAACAGTACCACCATCAGTCAATCCCTGAAACGACATCGTCATCGCAGGAGGAGCAACGCCTTGCCCGTTTCCATTGTCACAGGCGATAAAACCCAGCACCAAAAATGAACTCAGCACTGCCAAAAAAGCAAACTTCCTTCTCATTAAGAACTCCTTAAAAATATTTCTTCACCGGCAACACCCGGTTTTTGAAGACCTTTTAATGACCAATCGACCAACAATACTTTGCCAGTACAAACGATATGGAAGTTGCATCTCACTTTTTCCCCAAACAGTTTCCAAAATTAATATAAAATCGATATTAACGATTTTTCATGCTAATACATGATTGACCTTTTGTCAACCCAGTAGCATAATTTTTTGCTAGCAAAAGGTATTTATATAAGGTTATTTTGTGAATGAACAAGAACTTAGAGGAATATTGAGTAGCAACATAAAACGTTGCCGGTCAAACAAAAACTTATCGCAGTTGGTTTTAGCTGAAAAATTGANCATCTCTCCTAATTTTTTGAGTGACATAGAACGGTGTAAAGCNTGGGTTTCCCCAAATACACTGGTAAGGCTGGCTTCTGTGCTGGATGTAGAACCCTTTGAACTTTTTAAACCTGACGCACTCTTTTCAGACCTGGAAAAAAGCATTTTGCAACGCTATGCGGAAGAGAACCTGAAAGCTGTTTTAAGTGTTATGAATAGCCTTAAAGTGACTCAAGCACAGCGGGAATGAAATTTTTCTTGACTCCAATAGGCGTAGCATTGTAGACTGTTACCAGACAAGCAAAACATATACAGGAGCACACTCAAATGAAAAAAATAACATTGTTTTCGATGGTTGTTATGCTGGCAGTTTCAGCGGCGGTTCTTTCAGGATGCGAACGCGAAGAAAGAGAGTTTCCCAGCAGGAATATCACCATGATTTGTCCCTGGGCAGCAGGCGGCGGCACTGACGCAATCTTGCGCG
>WQRS01000191.1 GCA_009786615.1 Treponema sp.
CTTCCTCAAAAAGCTCAAGGGAAAAAAGAATGTTTCCACGGCTTATAACGATATTCACCCGCAAAATAGGATCATCAGCAGACACCGCCAAAAGCCACGCATCTTCAAGAATAAAAAGCGCATCGGTGAAACGCCCTTGCGAGGCGTTCAGGTTCGCCAACTCCAACTGGCTTGCCGCCATGTTGCGTATGGAAAAAGCCTCGTTTGACCGCCTTGGCGCGGTGGAACAGGCGGCAAAAAACACTGCGGCAAAAAAGACAGCAAGGAAAAACGGCAAGCGGCAAAGGGGATATTTTCTCATTATTCACATCCTGTTTGGAAAATTATAATACACTCACGTACAGGCTAACAAGCTCAAATTTCAAAACCTGATATTCCTCGGTCTCATACCACCACTTGCAGCCTCCTGCCGTTCGGGAACACCCCGCCTGAGCAGGGGGTTGTTGGTAAGCGCAATCAGCACATCTTCGGCATGCCTGACCGTTCCCCGCAGATCCATGATAAGCCCTGCAAGCTGGGGAAGCTGGGCCGGAACAAAGGCGGTCGCGCGGTCAAGGTTTTCAAGTATCGAAGAAATGTGGTACAGGGAAACCATCAAACTTGCGTACACCTCCCCTTCCGCATCAAGGGTTGTGAAAAGCAGACCTGAAGGGTCGGCAAGCTCCTGCGTTATCGTTCCTATATCGCTTATGACAGGATCAAGCCCGGCGGCAAGAGCGCCTATGCCGTCAATCGTTGTTTGCAGGCTTGAAACAAGCCTTCCGACTTCGGTGGCGTCCGTTCCCGCCCCGAACGCCTCGTTTACTTGAAAAAGCGTAAGGTGCGCTTCATCAAGCACAGATATTACCCGGCTCATGATAAGGGAAATGCTGTCTTCCTTCTCCGGCGGGTCGGCAATCCCCATCTGAATCATCTGTTGTGCCTGTGCCGAGCCTACTATGGGGATAAAGTCGCCTTGGGAAAGCGGTCCTCCCCTGCCTGAGTGGAAAATAAACTGGTTACCAAGCCCGATTGGGCTTGTAACAACTTCCACCATAGATCCCAAACGTGCTCTGCTTATGTATTCCTCAAAGATAGAGAAAATAACCTTAACTTCATCGGCATCAGTGAGGTGGAAGTCTTGTATTGTCCCGATGGTAAAACCGCGGTACTGAACCGCCATATTCCTGCTCAAGCCGGCTGCCGAAGAAAGCGAGGTTTGAAAGGACACATCGGCGGCAAACCACCGTTGTGTCCGCCCAAGCATCACTGTAACAAACACCAGCGCCACAAGCGACAGGACAACGAAAAAGCCGACAATCTGATCGGCATAGCGAATTTTGAACTTCATTTTAGCTTACCCTCATGATGAAATTCCCTTTCAATATGGCGTGCCAAGTCCTCATCACTTTCTATCTGGTCTTTTGTGAAAGATCGAAATATCTTCCCGTCAAGAATCATGACTATATAATCGGCAATTATACGCACGATGTGAAAATCGTGGCTTACAAAAATTGCCGTCTTTCCTTCATCGCAGTGGTGCTGCACAATGTTGATGAGCCTGTGCGCCGCAGAATCATCAACCGATTCTGTCCACTCATCCAGAAACAAAAGACGCGGCCGGCACATCATGGCGCGGGCAAAGGCAATCAGTTTCTGCTCGCCCATTGAAAGCTGCGCCGGGCGCAGTGAAAGCGTTCTGCGGTAACCAACTTCGGCAAGCACAGCGTGAATGCGGCGTTCCCGCTCGGCGCTTTGCATTGCAGGAAAATGAATGCGCAAAGGCAGCTCCAAAATTTGATACAGGCTTTGGTTTGCCCAAAGCGCGGAATCCTGAAAGATCACCGCAGCCTCTTTCCGGAAGGCAAGATTCTCCTGGCGGTTCATGGAAAGCACATCTTTCCCCCTAAAGCTCACCCTTCCTCTGGTGGGAAGCAAAAGCCCTGCGGCAAGCTTTAAAACCGTACTCTTGCCGCATCCGGAAGATCCAACAAGCGCTGTAGCTTTGCCTTCCTCGAATGTGAACGACACCCCGCGAATAATNTCCTGATTTTGAGCGGAAAATGATACGTTATCAAGTTCGATAATGCCTGCCATAATCCNCCCTTAAACCTGCATATAATATATCGCGGACAAGATGACGTTAACAATGATGCACCANCCNAACGCCGCCCCCACCGACTTTAATCCTGCCACAGGGATTTCCGTGCTTGCCCGCTCCACCGCAAGCCCCCTCGTTATCGCCACTGTGGAAATTATCATGCCAAAGGCGATGCTTTTTACTATGGAAATAACCAAAGTCGGCACAGTAAGACTTTCCAAAAGCCCGCTGAAGTAAACAGAGGCAGGCAAAGGCGTAAAAAGCTGTACTACAAGAAACGAGCCTGCAAGCCCGAATATGCTNAAAAAAATGTTCAGCATAAAAAGTGAGATTGTAACGCCCAAAAAGCGCGGGACAGCAAGGTATTCGATAGGATCAACGCCGACAGAAATATAGGCTTCAACTTCGTGCGAGATCACCATGCCGGCCATTTCTGTGGCAATTGCTGTTGCCGAGCGGGCGATGATGATAAACGCCACCAAAAGCGGACCAAATTCCCTCATGATAATCACGATGAGCAGTGAGTAAATGAGGTGTTCCTGGGAAATACCTGAGAGAAACGTAATGCCGATAATAGTGACTGCCGCCCCGATGCCGACTGCCAAAAGCGTTGCAATCCCAAGCGCTTCAACAAAAGTAAAGAGTATTTGCATGATGAGTATTTTGTATGCCGCCTGTCCGCGGCGCGCAAAACTCCCCACCCCCCTAAGGATACGCGCGAAAAACCCCAAGTTATAGAACAAGGATGCAAAGACAGCAGGCATTCGTAATATATTCCTCTTTACTGAAAAGCTGCATTTCCAAAAAACTGAAATTCCGAAAACGCCCCAATTTATTTCGTTTCTGTTAATAGTATAACACTTTTTAACACGTTGGCGATACGGGTATACCTGCAGGGCTTGGTTTTTATTTCTGCTTTGTGTTATGGTTAAAATAGCGGTACGGAGGAACTTGTGTACAAGAATGTTGATCCAAGGGTGAGTTTTCCAAAACTGGAAGAAGAAGTGCTTTTGTTCTGGGAAAAAAATAACACTTTCCAGAAATCCATAACACAGCGGGAAGGGGCGGAAGAGTTTGTCTTTTACGATGGTCCTCCCTTTGCAACGGGGCTGCCACACTTCGGGCATTTTATTCCAAGCACTATCAAAGATATTATTCCCCGTTACCAAACGATGAAAGGGAAACGAGTTGAACGCCGTTTTGGCTGGGATTGCCACGGGCTTCCCATCGAAAACTTAATTGAAAAAGAACACGGGCTTAATTCCAAAACCGATATCGAAAATTTCGGTATTGACCGCTTTAACGAAGCCTGCCGCCAGTCGGTTCTGCGTTATGTAAAAGAATGGCGGCAAACCATTACCCGTTTGGGACGCTGGGTGGATTTTGACAACGACTATAAAACCATGGACAACGACTACATGGAAAGCATTTGGTGGGTCGTAAAAACGCTGTGGGAAAAGGGGCTTTTGTACGAAGGCCATTACGTCTTGCCTTATTGCCCGCGTTGCGCCACGGTTCTTTCCAATCACGAACTGAATCTCGGCGGTTACCGCGATGTTCACGACCCGTCAATTACCATACGCTTTAAGGTTGATGAAAGCAAAGAACAGGGCAAGGGCGAAGAAAAGCTGCCTGCAAACACTTATTTGTTGGCGTGGACAACAACGCCGTGGACATTGCCGTCCAACCTTGCCCTGGCTTTAGGCCCGGAAATTGATTACGTGTTAATAAAGGAACTTTCAAGCCCCGATTCACCAAATCCCAATTATTACATTTTAGCCGAAGCGCGGCTTCC
>WQRS01000192.1 GCA_009786615.1 Treponema sp.
TGAACCGCCTCGTCCCGCACCCGGAAAGCCCTGGCAAGCGGCAAGCGAAACAGAGAGCAAAATCATCATCGCGGACGCTGAAAACTTATGCGGTAAACCGGACAGGAAAAAATTTCTTAAATTGGATAATATCATTTTTGTACCTCATTGGAATTTAGCTGTCAGGGCTTACTCCAAGCCTCTTGAGCTGTTCTTCCTGCTCTTTCTGCGCATTGTACTCATAGCGCTTTGAGTTTGCCCTGACAATAGCATTTTTTATGGTACCAAGCTCAGGTTTTATCCCCCTGATTCTATCTCTTTCAGGTTTATCAACTGCTGCCTTAAAAAAATCATCCAGCGCGCCAAGAATTTTATGCAACGATTGGATTTCACGCACGTTCCTGTCCAGAAAACCGGCAAGCTGATCTTCCTGCACAGAGTCCAGTTTTGAGCTGGCAACACCGCGCACCATTGGGCTTAAAGTTCGTATTTTCCGTTCTACGTCACCGCGAAATGCGTGGAAGTTTACCCTTTCACTCACAGGGGCTCCCTTGGCAGGATCTATATACTCAACTTCATAAATTACTGGATCAGGCTCCCTGTTAAACATTTGCTGAAAAAGTTTTTTCAGTTTTTCCAAAAAAGTCTGCTTTCTGTTTTCCAGTATCAGTTGGTTTTCGTCCATTTTTACAAGAATTTCCTGAAAAGTAACAGCAGTTGCCCCCAGACCATAAACGCCTTCAAGCAAAATTGTCCTGAAAGAAATCGGCGCTTTGGCTGCCTTCGGTTTGTTTTCGGCAACCATGAGTTTTTTCAAAACCGCTTCCTGCAATGCAGGTCCGTCTCCGGAATAATCTTCCTTGAGCACCTCTTCCAGCAAGTCAGGGTAAAAAGGAACACCCGGCATTGTTTGAGCCATTTTTTTCCGCAAATTGGGAACATTGGAAGCTTCAGCCTGCGGCAATCCGCTTGTAAGCCCCCGCAATTGAAGCTTATACATTTCCCGCTGGTAATCGGCCAAAAGCTTTAGCTGGACGATTATCGGGTTAAAGGACTTGTTTAAATTGCTTATCGATTCGGTGATCACGCTCATGGTAAGCGGCTCGGTGCCGATTTTTATCTGATTTGTCATGTCAGCGACAACTCTTGTCATTATGTTTTGGGAATCCGGGCTTAATTGCACCCAGTCGATGTATTTACAAGCCCAAGAATACGTTTAATGCGATCCATGGTAAGAAATTCAGGGCTGTATTGGTAAAAATTAACCAAAAAGTCGAGCTGATTATCGTAATTTGCAAGCCGCCGCGTCAACTGGTCAAGTTTCTCAGCCTCTGAAAAAGTCGTGGAGTTTGGGACTTCAATTTCGGCAATTTTTGCCTCTTGTTTGTAAGGATCTTCATGTATCAAGCCTTTTTTCACATAAAGATTGTAAAGGGAGGCAAATCCTGTGTGGTAATGGCGGAGCTCCTCTTTTAATTTTGGGAGATCATATTTTTCCAGATGATCAGCTCTCGCCGCAAGGGCATCGGTGAGTTTTTTTACATAATCACTGTTATCAGCCATGAAATCAATTATGCAATAAATTCATATATTTGGCAATGGCATTACAGAGTATTGACACACTCAAGCGTTTTGTGTTACCGTCATACGTACAAGGGAAGAGCCTTCAATCGGGCAATAGCGCAGCTGGTTTAGCGTACAAGTCTGGGGGACTTGGGGTCCCCGGTTCAAATCCGGGTTGCCCGATTGAAGGTTTTTGTCTTTTTACAGCCGGTTCTGCCTTCGCTTTTAACCTAAAAGCCGGCGCAATTTTTCGATGTCTTGTATTGGGCTGGATGAGACTATCCGCGAAAGCCCGGTCACGCCGTCCGCTACAAGCGAGCGGTTTTTCTGTTTTAAACCCTGGTCAATAATCTCAAAGTCCTTTTTTATCGCTTCAGACCGTTCGGCAAAAATCTTTGAAAACAAAAAATCATAAAACGCGTATTTACTTGAAATTTCCGCCATCATCGTTTCTTTTATCGCATCGTATTTTTTCGCTTCCCGTTGTGTAATTTCTGTCTCTTTTTTGCAGTCGCGCAAAAGATCAAAAAGGCGTTTGATCTGGTTTTCAGGAATTGTGACATTATTTTTTAATACATCAGCAAGTTCATTCTCAGGCATAATTTCTCTCCAAAAAACTCAAACCAGCGGTGAACCGGCAACTTTTAAAACGCTTCCGGTAATAATGCCCAAAGCGGCGATGCTGTCCATATCACGCAGGGTAAAATAGGTGCTTCCAAAAAACTGCCGCATCCTCCTTTTGAACATGCTAAAAACGCCAAAAGGATAAATAAAACGATGCGTAATCCGCGCGCTGTAATGGAAGGCTTTCATTGCCTTTTCAATCGAACAAATCAGCTCGCGGCTGCGCAGTTCCAAAACATCAAGAAAAAGGAGTTTTTTTTTGGCGTTGTCGATGAGCTTAATGACAGCAAGCTCTTTTTGCCGCAGCTCAAGTCTGCCGCTGCCGTGTTNCGGCNCCTTTTTNTCCATAAGCGAAAAATCGAGGGCAAAAGCGCCCTCGTCATCCTCTTTTTGCAAAGCNGGCGGCAGGTTATCACTTGTCTTTATTGCCTTTAACTGTGAAAAGTTGTATGTAAGCCCGGCCGCATGGCGCTGGTAGGANGTCAAATGCCTTGTAAGGTTATTTGCTTTGACTAAANCCTTTAATGCNCTGCNCCGCAAGCTTTCAGTAATCATNACAAGCTTTATGAGCTCCTGTTTGCGCTCGGCATATTTTTCCATAAGCCCTTTTAACACCGCGCANAACGCCGCATACTCCTGGATTTCCTTGTCCGTTAAACCTCCGTTTTTAAAGCCGTAAACCATGGCGCTTCTTACCTGTTGACCACATTGACAGGATTTCCGCCTGCAAAGGCTTTCAGGTTGTCAACCGCTATTTCCATAAGGCGCTGGCGGCTTTCCTTNGGTGCCCACGCAATGTGCGGCGTAATGAGGCAATTTTTCGCCTTCAAAAGGGGATTATCTCCCTTTATCGGCTCCCGCGAAACAACGTCCACCGCCGCCGCATACACTTTGCCTGAATTTAAGGCATCTGCCAAATCCTGTTCAACAATCAACTGCCCGCGTGAACTGTTGATTATGATAACACCGTCTTTCATTTTGGCGATTGTGTCTTTGCGGATAATGCCTTCAGTTGAAGGGAAAAGCGGGCAATGCAGGGNGATAACATCAGATCGCTTGAAAATNTCTTCAAGGGAAACATATTCGGCAATTTTTGTGCCTTCCTCGCTTGTATTTTCGTCAAAGGCAAGCACTTTCATGGAAAGCGCTTTTGCAATCTTTCCGGTGGTTTGCCCGATTCTGCCAAAACCGATAATNCCCATNGTTTTCCCGCTNAGTTCGATGAGCGGATAATCCCAAAAGCAAAAATCCGGACACGCTTCCCAGCGGCCTTCCTTTACGGCTCTGTCGTGGTGTCCGATATTGTGGCAGATTTCCAAAAGNAAGGCAATCGCGAATTGCCCAACNGCTTCGGTTCCATACGTTGGGATGTTTGATACGATAATGCCTTTTTCTTTTGCCGCCGCGCAGTCAACAACGTTATAACCTGTTGCAAGCACACCGACGTACTGCATATTCGGGCACGCCAAAATCGTCTCTTTTGTGATTGGCGTTTTGTTCACGATCACCGCCTGCGCATCGCCTATGCGCTGCACTATTTGTTCATCCGGTGTGCGGTCATAAACGGTAAGTTCACCAAAGCTGTCAAAGCCATCCCAGCTTAAGTCGCCGGGATTCTCCGTATATCCATCAAGAACGACGATTTTCA
>WQRS01000193.1 GCA_009786615.1 Treponema sp.
CTTGGCAGTGTTATGGACTTAAAAGACCGCGCTTTGCATGCTGCTGAAATCGTTAAGGAATCGGCTGAAGATATTTTGGCGGAAGCCGATGCCAAGCGCAAAAGAGATCAGGCTTAAAAGCAATGCACCTGGCGATTGCCCATTCCCTGCCCGGAAGGGTGCGTTTTCGCACCTCAATCAGAACGCTTGCCGGAAAGGATAATGCCGCTTTGTCCGCCGCACTTTCAGGCATTGCGGGGGTAAAAGGAGTGAGCGTAAACCTAAAAAGCGGCGGCATTCTTGTTCACTTCGATGTGCAAATCGCTTCTGAGCAGGATATGCTGAGTGAAGTTACGCAAGCAATAGCGCAAACGCCCGAATGTGAATCTGCAAACACAGCGGCGGACTTAAGCTCTGTCAAAAAAGCTGCCGCGGCTTTTCAGGCAGGCGGCGGCAAAACCGGCGAAACGCAAGAGCCTTCGTATTTGCGCTACCAGCTTTTTCGCCTGCTCACGCCTACATTTTTAAGACCGCTTCTCACGATCATTCGCGCGATTCCGTACATCGCGGCAGGCTTAAAATCCCTTGGGCGCAGGCGGCTGGACATTTCCGTGCTTGATGCCGCCGCCGTGAGCGCCGCAATAGCCCGCNGCGACATAAGGTCAGCTTCCACACTTATGATGCTTCTTAAAACGGGTGAGTATCTTGAAGCATGGGCAAAACATCGCTCGCGCGAAAACCTTGCCGATGCCCTTTCGCTTAATGTCGGTCAGGTGTGGCTGCGCTCCGATGACGGCGAAGAACGGCAAGTGCCATTTGCCGAGGTGCAAAGCGGCGACAGTATTGTATTGCGATCCGGCGCGTTAATTCCTGTTGATGGCAAAGTGCTTGAAGGCAGGGCAATCGTCAACGAAGCCGCTTTAACCGGGGAGCCGCTTGGCAGCGAAAAGTCTTCCGGTTCGACAGTGCACGCNGGAACNGTTATCGAGGAAGGCGAAATAGTCGCGCAGGTGCGCGGCAAGGGAAAAGACACCCGCTTCCAGCAAATAATNACGCTTATCGAAGAAGGGCAAAACGCAAAGGCCGATGTCGAAATACGCGCAAACAAAATCGCTGATAAAACCGTTCCCTTCATTTTCGCGGCATCGGCGCTCACGCTTTTTTTTACACGCAATCCCATAAAAGCATCTTCGGTGCTTTCGGTTGATTACTCCTGCGCTATAAAACTTGCCACGCCTCTTGCCTTTCTTGCGGCAATTCGGGAAGGTTTGCAAAACGGCGTTTTCTTTAAGGGCGGCGCACCGATGGAACATTTTGCCGCCTGCGATACCATCGTGTTTGACAAAACAGGAACGCTCACCATGTCTTCGCCGTCTCTTGCGCGTTTAATTCCCTACAACGGTTTCGGCGAAACGGACGCNCTGAAAATCGCCGCGTGTCTTGAGGAGCACTTTCCGCATCCTGTGGCGAAAGCTGTTGTGGCTAAGGCTCTGGCGCTGAACGTCCGCCACAACGAGGAGCACACNACNGTAAAGTACATAGCCGCGCACGGAATNGCAAGTGAATATCAGGGAAAGCACACAATAATCGGATCGCGGCATTTTATCGGCGAGGATGAAGGGGTTGATATTTCTGTCGCCGAAGATGATGAGCAAAAAGCGATACACGAAGGTTATTCGGTTTTGTATCTCGCCCAGGAAAAAAAGTTAATCGCGATTTTGCTTATCAAAGACGCTATACGCCCTGAAGCCGCCGAAGTNATNGCNATGCTTAAGGCGCTNGGCGTTAAACGTATGTACCTTTTATCAGGCGATAACCAAAACGCCGCCAGCCGAATTGCCCGTGAANTAAAACTTGACGGCGGACGCGGCGGGCTTTTACCGCAGGACAAAACCGCGATTGTAAAAAACCTGCGCGAAATGGGATGCCGCGTTGCTTTTGTCGGGGACGGCATGAACGANTCGCCCGCCATGAGCGCCGCCGATGTGGGAATTGCCATGAAAGACGGCGCTGAATTGGCTCTTCACGCATCTGACATCACGCTTAAGGAATCAAGCCTTTACCCGCTTGTGGTCGCGCGNATTATGTCCCAGCGGGTNATGAAGCGCATNACATGGAACACAAACGCCGCGATTATTCTTAACAGTATTTTTATTTTGATGGGGCTTTTGGAAAAAACGCCGCCTCCCGGCACTTCAGGCACAAGCCGCTCAATTTGGCTTCATAACCTCACAAGCCTTTTTTTAAGCATAAACGCCATGCGNCCGCTGTTATCGGAATCCAAGTGAGTTTTGCAGAAGCCTTTTGCAAAGCNTCTTAATCCAGTGGTTTTTTGAAAAACCTTCCGTTTACCTGCTCGGTNTTNATGACGTTAATAAACGCATCCGGGTCTATCACGCGAATCAGGCGTATCAGCGGATCTGCTTCGTTTGAATACACAACCGAATAAAGTAGCGTCCGTTCGGCTTTGTCGTACATTCCCGTTCCTGAAATTGTTGTTGCACCNTGGCGCGTTTTTTCCCGAATAAGGTCGTACACTTGCTGGGGACGATTTGTTATGACAAGCAGCGTTTTTTGCTGATACGCACGGTAAAGGTAACTTATCGCCAAAGTTGCCGTGAACTGGAAAATAATCGAATAAAGCGCTCTATCAAGCGAAAAAAGAGCACCCGCTATGACAAGAATGACGCAATTTCCCGCAAAAATGTAGTTCCATGCGTCCTTACGGTACTTTTCAGAAATATAAATGGCGATAAAGTCTGTGCCGCCCAATGTTGCCCCCACAGAAAGAGCAATGGCAACGGCAACNGCGTTAAGCAGNCCGCCGAAAACCGCGGAAAGTAAAATATCGTAGGTAGAGAGGAAGTTGATAAACATCGCAGGCATNAAATCGATCATTAAACCGCACAATATAACGGAAAACAGGGAAAGGATGGTAAACTGCTTGCCTACATAGCGGAAACAAAAAAACGCAGGCACTGCATTCATCGCATAAAGAAGCAGGCTAAACGGAATATGTATGCCAAAGTAGCGAAGGGCCAATTCTTGAGCCAAAAGCACTAAACCTGTAAAACCGCCGGGAATCAGNCCGCCTGCCTGGACAAAGGTGCGTACGTTAATGGCAATNAGCGCGGTGGCAAAAAACAAAAGCGCCAGCCGCCGCAACATGGACAACACGGAATTAGTTTGAGTTTTCATCTGCGATAGCACAGTTTATGACTAAAAAGGTAAATGTTCAAGAACCTTCTAAACACGGAAATCAATTTTTAAGTAACTTTTTTAGAAGACCTCTCGCAAAGGAACGAAGATACGCAAAGAACGCAAAGGTATTTCGAGTTTATCAGATTTTCTGCCTAAATGATGTCGTTTATACAGAAAACCATGATTGAAATGATAATTAAACGCGCAACTTTCGAATCACGGCTTCGCGTCCTCCGCGAATCTTGGCGCGCTTGGCGAGAGAAAATTCGAAAATTGATTTCCGTGCCTTCTAAAAAACTGAAACTTCAAAACTCAAACAAAAGCGGCTGTAAGTGATCGGGATCTGAAAGTGTGCGGCGGATGCGTTTTGGGTCTTCAGGCTTGTCCAGAAAAGCGCCGTTTGCGGTAAGAAAAAAGCGGGCGCGTTTTAGAACAATGCCCAAGCGCCTTAAGTTTTCAAAGGTAAGGGAGCGGGAACGGCGTGTTTCGATGATGCGCCGCGCCGATTGCGCGCCAACGCCCGGAACCCGCAATAAGTCATCATAATCGGCTCTGTTTACTTCAACCGGAAACTTGTCCAGGTGACGCAGCGCCCACGCCGTTTTTGG
>WQRS01000194.1 GCA_009786615.1 Treponema sp.
ATCCGCATATCGTAGGGTTTCATCATGCCTTTGGCAACATCAAGGTTCACAGGAACATCATCCACAACAAGCACACGCGCATAAGGCAAGCTGATGCGCTGAATCTGCGACATTCTGCAACGCTTGTTTTCAAGGTAACGAAACTCTTTAAGGCTTTTTGCGGCATCAGCGCCAATCGTTAAATCTGAAACCAAACGCTGCAAAAACGTTACGGTAAAAATGCTGCCTTTCCCGTATTCACTTTGAACCTGAACTGATCCGCCCATCATTTCAGCAATTTGTTTTGTTATTGGAAGCCCAAGACCCGTTCCCTCCACTTTGCGGTGAGACTTAACATCAATTTGTGTGTAATTCAAAAAGAGGTCATTTAAGTTTTCTTTACGGATTCCAAAACCGGTATCACTGACTCTGATTGTCATTTCCACCCATTCGCTTGAAAGGTCGTTTTGATTTTCTTGATCTTTTTTCGCGCAGCTAATGTGGAGTGTTACTGTTCCTCTGTCTGTGTATTAAATGCGTTTGACAAAAGATTATTCAAAATCTGCCTGATGCGTAAATCATCTCCATAAAGGCGAACCGGAAGAGTTTCATCAATATCAAGAATAAACTCTATCGATTTTTCACCAACGCGTATTATGCTTTGATTTATCGCATCGTTAATCAAACTGGAAATATCGTATTCATCCAAAATTAATTCAAGCTTTCCGGCTTCAATTTTTGAAATATCCAAAATATCGTTGACAGTAGAAAGAAGAGCTGATCCTGCGTTATGTATTTTTTCCAGATTAAAGCTTGCATCATTGCTTAAACCTGAAGATTCCAAAGTTAGTTCGGACAGCCCAATTATCGCGTTAAGCGGCGTGCGCATTTCGTGGCTCATATTTGCAAGGAACTTGCTTTTCGCCTGACTTGCAGAACGGGCTTCTTCCAATACGGCTTTTAGCTTAATTGATCCTTCATTAATTTCTTTCATCATTTGCTGGCGCTCACAGCCTGCCCGTTCAATTGTCCGTGCAAGTTCCCCAATTTCATCATCCCTTGCGCTTCCGTAAATCCCGTTTTCATAAGAATCAGAGCTTGAAACGCTTTGGGTTAATAATTTTAGCGGTGTGAAAAAAAAGTGATTCATAAAAAGATTTCTGCTTGCAACGTACAAAAATAACGCAATGCCTGCAATAAAAAATACAGGTAAATATGCACTGCCTGAAAAAATGTCGCTATTGTAAAAAACCACAACAGACCAATCGGAACTAAAAACCGGCGCAATTGAAACATGGCGGTAAGCGCCTTTTGAAAGACGTGCAATTTCAGGCTGAGCGTGCGGATCAAAAAGACCGGAGATATTTTCAAGATAAAAATTAAGCATGGCGGCAAACACAGGATCGTCGTTTTGGTTTAAGACATTACGCTCAGGCATTTGGTAAATGCCCTCAAAGGTACTTGCAAGCTGAATGATGCCATCTCTGTTTATTATATAACCGCGCACTTCCCGCCTTCCGCCAAATACCTGCCGGAACACATTAGGTATTTCAAGTGCGGAGCAAAAAATGCCAACAATGTTTTCGCCTGAAAAAACTTTGTGGTTGATCCACAAATGCCACGTATTGCTGAACAAATCAAGCCCAATGTTTAAGTTATACATACTTTCGCAATCTATGCTCTTAAAATACCATGCATCTTCAATAATGGACAAATCAAGATTGTCAACGGGAACAAAATCGGCGAACGTCATACCTTTCTCGACACGGTATTCGTTTTGCGATCCGCTGATACCCAGATACAAGCGGGCGGCAGGCATTACAGAGATATAATCCTTCATACCATAAAATGCCAGAAGGCGCTTTTCGTCATTTTCCTCGTCCGCCGCCCATTGAGTGATGGCGTGAGAAAGTGCCGCTTTGCGCACCAGAAAAAGATCACCTGAAAAATACGAATAAAAAACCTGCGCCGCTTCAATTGAATACGCGCGAACTCTGTCTACCGCCGCTTCTTCGCCCATTCTGCGAATTATAAATGTTGCCACCACTGTCAATAAAACGAGCACTGAAAAAAGGAGCAACACATTTACCGCCCGTGCCCGCGCGGCGATTCTGCTTTTCGCCTTTGGGTTTCCAGACAGGGTATTATTCATCCTAAGCGCTCCTGCATTTTTTAAATAAATTGTGTGACAAAAATGGCTCTTAAATTTATTATAATTGTTTCAGCAATAATTTCCAGCATTTTATGGCTTTTACAAAGCGGGGGGTCAAAGCAAACGCGATTTACATTCTAAATTCGCTGCCCAGATAAATCTCTCTTACCATTTTGTTTGCAAGAATTTCGTCTCTGGTGCCGCGCGCGACAATTGTCCCTTCGTTAATAATAAACGCATCAGTTGTAATTTCCAGCGTATCCCGCACATTATGGTCAGTAATCAATATCCCAATACCTTTTTCCGCAAGCCGCCTGATAATCTGCTTTATTTCGTAAACGGCAATTGGGTCAATACCGGCAAATGGTTCGTCCAAAAGCAGAAACTTTGGCTCCGTTGCAAGGGAGCGGGCAATTTCTGTACGCCGGCGCTCACCGCCTGAAAGCGTGAAACCAAACTGCTTTCGGATGCGGCCAATGCCGAATTCCTCAAGCAATGATTCAAGCCGCTCCTGCTTTTCCGCCTTGGTAATGTCCTTGCGGGTTTCCAAAATCGCCCAAATGTTCTGCTCCACAGTGAGCTTTCTGAAAATTGAAGACTCTTGCGGAAGATAAGCAATCCCCTGACGCGCGCGGCGAAACATTGGCTTTGCGGTGATGTTTACATCGTTCATGAAAACACTTCCCTTTGTTGGGCGGTAAAAACCGACAATCATATAAAAAATGGTCGTTTTTCCCGCGCCGTTTGGTCCCAAAAGCCCTGCGACTTCCCCGTTGTACATGGAAAAGTTCACTCCCCTCACAACCTCTTTAAGACCGAAGCGTTTTCGCAGTTCTGTCACAGACAAAGTGTGCGTGGCGTAATTTCCGTCATAAGACAGATAGCCGAAAGTCGGCGGAGGCGGAGAAATCATCTTAAACGGNGGGGTAAAGTTGTGTTCCATTATGCTAGTTTCGGATTGAGCCTCTCACATCTCCTTCCATGACGATATCATTGGTATTAAGATCAACCATGATTCTGTCAGCNCGGAACTCATCATCGTTTCGGTGTACGACAGGAAAACCTGAAAGCACCAGCGTTTGCTGTATGCGGTCGTACACGGCAAANTCCGCACGACACATAAGGTCATCGCTGAAAAGGCGGACTGAAACCTGCAAAACGGCAATTTCGTTTACATCGTCAAATTCGATAAAACGGGCGCGGGCAATAACTTCATTTCCCCTATCCTCAAGCGTTGAGTTTCCTTCAAGGCGGGCGATGCGTAACGTACGGTCGTAACTCAGGCGGTCGGTGCGGAAAAAGATGTCTTTTTCAATTTCGTGTCCGATCACGTTGCCAAAGCCTTCGATAAACCTGTTGTCGTTGCCGTGTATTTCGATCCTGTCCGCCCGCAAAAGGAAATTGTCCGCAAGGACTTCGGCATTTCCGGTAAGTACNGTGATCTCTCTGCCGGTTGCCCTGCCTCCGGACATACTGTCCGCCCTGAAAGAAAACGTGCTTGCAAAAACGGGAGCGGCAACGACAGAAAAAAGTACAACAAGAAAAAACAGTATTCGGTACTTCAAAAGTCCTCCATATCGGGCGCTCTTTAAGCGGCGCTTTAGTTTAGAATTGCGGATTCCGCAACCAATGCGTAATC